>NZ_JBBMMC010000011.1:0-188432 GCF_037936805.1 Nocardioides epinepheli
ACACACCGAACACGCGGAAAGGCCCTCTACCCACCCCGCCACGCCGAGCTGTCACCAACCTCCCTACCCACAACAGCCAGCGAGCGCCGACGAAACCCCGGCAACCCTCCTTGCCAACGCTACCGAGATCGGTTGCGAGGTTTCGTCGGCGCTCAACCGCCGCGGAGGGCGGCGCGCAGCCGGTCGGCGTCGACGCGCCAGAAGTCGTGCTGCCGGCCGTCGACGAAGGTCACCGGGACCTCGTCGGTGAACCGTCGCTGGAGCTCGGGGTCGTCGTCGATCAGCACGACCTCGTAGCTCTCACCAAGCTCGGCGCAGACGGCGGCGACGATCTCCTCGGCGACCTCGCACAGGTGGCAGTCGGGGCGTGAGTAGAGGGTGACCCGTGCGGCCATCACTCGAGCAGCCCGGCGGCCCGGCGTCGCTCGACGCCGCGCAGCCGGCCCTTCTGCACCTTGCCGGTGACGCCGTAGGGGAGCTCGTCGACGACCTCGATCCGGCTGGGCACCTTGAACCGGGCCAGGCCGGTCTCGCACGCCTCGCGGACGGCGTCGGTGAGTGCCAGCCGGGCGGCGTCGTCGGCGAGGTCGGCGACCACGTAGGCCACGACGGCCTCCCCCGTCACCTCGTCGGGCGCCCCGATCACGGCGACGTCGACGACTCCCTCGACGTCGGCGATGACCCGCTCGACCTCGATCGGGTAGACGTTGAAGCCGGAGACGATGATGAGCTCGCGGACCCGGTCGACGAGGAACACGTCGCCGGCGGGGTCGACGAAGCCGACGTCGCCGGTGGACCACCAGCCGTCCTCGTCGGGGCCGTCGGCGCCGTCTGGCCAGTAGCCGCTGAAGAGGTTGTCGCCGCGCAGCCTGATCTCGCCGGTGTCGTCGTCCTCGACCAGGCGGCCGTCGTCGTCGACCAGCTGCAGCTCGATGCCCGCGAGCGCCACCCCGACGGATCCGGGCGGCGGGGGCGGCGTCGAGACCAGCGTGCTCGTGACGACCGGAGCCGCCTCGGTGAGCCCGTAGCCCTGGTGGACCGCGATCCCGGTGCGCTCGGTGAACTCCTCGATGACCTCCGGCGCGATCGGCGCCGAGCCGGACAGCATCAGCCGGACCGGGCCGAGCCGGCCCTCGAGGTCGACGTCCTTCCAGTGCGCGAAGACGGGCGGCGCCACCGGCACGACGCTGCACGCCTCGTCGTCGATGAGGTCGAGGGTGCCCTGCGGGTCGAACCGCTCGGCGAGCACGAGCTTGGCGCGGCGGCGCAGCACGGCGCCCAGCACGGCGTTGAGCCCGTAGACGTGGAAGAGCGGCACGAGCCCGAGCACGACGTCGTCGCCGTGGATCATCGGCGGGTCGACGGCGGCGACCTGCTCGATGTTGGCGCTCAGCGCCCGGTGGGTGAGCATCACGCCGCGCGGCAGGCCACTGGTCCCGCTGGTGTAGAGCAGGGCAGCGAGGCGCTCGGGGTCCTGCACCGGCGGGACCGGCCTCGCCGCCGCGGTGCGCAGGTCGTCGTAGGAGCGCTCCTCGTCCTCGAGCGGGTCGGACCCGGAGGGGTCGGTGACGAACACGCGGGGGCGGACCGTACGCTCCCGCGCCTCGGCGGGGAGGTCCCCGTCCAACGGCGTCGGCACACCGGCGGCGACGTCGTCGAGCATGGCGAGTGCGGCTCGGACGAGGTGGACGGTGTTGGCGTCGGCGATCACCGCCCGGGCCCCGCAGTCGGCGATCACGCGCGCGGTCTCGCGGGCGCTGCCACTCGGATTGAGCGGCACCGCGACCGCCTGGGCCCGCAGGATGCCGAGGTAGGCGGTGACGAACTCGATCCGGTTCCCGGCCAGGAGGACGACCCGGTAGCCGGCCAGCACGCCGGCATCGGCGAGCCCGGTGGCCACCCGGCTCACCTCGTCGTCGAGCGCGGCCCAGGTGAGACTGCGGCCGCCGGCCTCGACGAGCGCCAGCATGTCGGGATTGTCGACGCCTGCGAGCGCGACCAGCTCCGCCGGGCCCGCAGGGGCGTTCGTGGCACGAGGAGCGGAAGGCATGCGAGGCAGTGTAGGCGGGTCCTAGAGTTGAGCCATGGCTCCCTCGGACAAGACGCGACGTCCGCTGAACCTACGTCAGCGCTCGACGCTCGCGGGCGAGGCGGCGGCCGCGTCGACCGAGGTCGAGACCGCCTTGGACCATCCGATCGATCCCACCGCGGCGGCCTTCTTCGACGTCGACAACACGATCATGCAGGGCGCAAGCATCTTCCACCTCGCGCGGGGCATGCATCGCCGCAAGTTCTTCACCACCAGGGACCTGCTCAGTGCCGCGTGGAAGCAGGCCTACTTCCGCGTCGTCGGCGTCGAGGATCCCGACCACATCGCCGAGACCCGCAGCTCGGCGCTCAGCTTCATCGCCGGCCATACCGTCACCGAACTGGAGGAGATGAGCGAGGAGATCTTCGACGAGGCGATGGCGCACCGGATCTGGCCGGGCACCCGCGCGCTCGCCCAGATGCACCTCGACCAGGGTCAGCGGGTCTGGCTGGTCACCGCGGCGCCGGTCGAGATCGCCCGGATCATCGCCCGCCGCCTCGGCCTCACCGGCGCGATGGGCACCGTCGCCGAGCACACCGACGGCGTCTACACCGGCCAGCTGGTCGGCGACATGCTGCACGGACCCGCCAAGGCGGAGGCGATCAACGCCCTCGCCGCCCGTGAGGGGCTCGACCTGGCCCGCTGCTCGGCCTACTCCGACTCCTCCAACGACCTCCCGATGCTCGGCCTGGTGGGGCGTCCGGTCGCGATCAACCCCGACGCCAAGCTCCGTGCCCACGCTCGCCAGGAGGGCTGGCAGATCCGCGACTACCGCACCGGCCGCAAGGCCGCCCGCGCCGGCCTGCTCACCGCTGCGGCGGCCGGCGCCGTCACCGGCTCGGTCGCCGCAGGTGTCGCGTTGCGTGGACGCCACCGTCACGAGGCCTGAGGGCCTGCGGGGGCGGGATTTCCCCGGTCGACCGGGGAAATCTGAACTTGGAGGCCGGGATCCCGGCCCCCAGGTTCAGGTTTGGGCCGCCCAGTCCGCCCGGTCAGCCCCGCGCGCCCCGACGTCGCCGGCCCTACGATCCCCCGCCGCCTGCGGACGACGCCGGCACTGCGTCGCGCGCTGACCGAGACCCCGCCGGGGGCGCGCCGCCCGGTCCTGCCCGACGTCCGGCAGCGGCTAGCGGAACACCGAGGTCCGCTGCATGAGCAGCGAGTAGAGGGTCTGCTGGATGGTCTCGCGGACCTGGTCGGTGACGTCGAAGACGAGCATCGGGTCCTCTGCGGCGGTGCGGTCGTACTCGTCGGTGCGGATCGGCTCGCCGAACTCCAGGAGCCACTTGGAGGGTAGCGGGATCAGACCGAGCGGACCGAGCAGCGGGAAGAAGGGGGTGATCGGGATGTACGGGACGCCGAGGAGCCGGGCCAGGGCGGGGATGTTGCCGACCAGCGGGTAGATCTCCTCGGCACCGACCACCGCGAGGGGGACGATCGGGACGCCGGTACGCATCGCTGCCGACACGAAGCCGCCGCGGCCGAAGCGCTGGAGCTTGTAGCGCTCGGAGTAGTTCTTGCCGATGCCCTTGAAGCCCTCTGGCCACACGCCGACGAGCTCCCCGCCGGCCAGCATCCGCTCGGCGTCCTCGTTGCAGGCCAAGGTAGCGCCGGTGGAGCGCGCCATCGAGGAGACGAACGGCAGCTTGAACACCAGGTCGGCGCCGAGCGGCCGCAGGAACCGGCCCGTGGTGTCGTGGATGCTGACCATGGTCATCAGGCCGTCGACCGGGATGGTGCCGGAGTGGTTGGAGACCACCAGGGCGCCGCCGTCGAGCGGGATGTTCTCGACGCCGCGCACCTCGATGCGGAACCACTGCTGGGCGATGGGTCGCAGTGCCGCCATCAAGAAGCGCTCGGTGATCTCGGCGTCGAAGCCGTACTCGTCGACGACGTAGTCGCCGGTGATCCGACGACGCAGGAACGCCAGGAACTGGGCCAGGCGGGGCTCCCACTGCTCACCGAAGACCTCGGCGGCGGCCTGCTGGAACGCCGAGAGCCATGCGGAGGCGGGGATGCCGCGCAGCGGATGACGCTCGCGAGCGGTCGTGCCCGACCCCGACGGCGGCTCGGCGGTCTCGACCGCCTCGTCCACCTCGACGGATTCGTCCCTTTCCGCCTCGACCGCCTCGGCCGTATCGACCGCCTCGGCCGCCTCGACCGCCTCGACCGTCTCGGCGGGCTCGCCCGGCCGCGCCACTCCCGGCTCGATCGGCTCGGCCGGGGCGGTGGCTCGGGTGCTCCCGGCCTGCTTCTTGGTGGACTTGCGCGTCCCGGCAGGCTTCGGCGCGAGGTCACGGGCTGCCGACGAGGGCTGCTTCCCGGCGCCGCGCCCCGGGCGGCCGCGGGTGCCGATCGGGATGATCTCGGCGTCAGCCATGTCCGCCCCCTCTGGGTCCCCCGGCGGGGATCCGGTCGATGAGCGCGGTCAGCGCCCGCTCGGAGCGGCCACCGGTGGGCGGGAGGTCGGCCGCGAAGTCGGCGAACGCCTCCGCGGTGGTGAAGCGCGGCTCGAAGCCCAGGACCTCGCGCATCGCACTGGTGTCGACGCCGCGGCCGTAGGTGAGTAACGCCTTCTGCTCGGGCGAGAACTCCGCGACGCGAGCCGACCGGAGCAGCGAACCGACCCCGCCTACCGCGAAGGCGGGCATCGGAACGGTGGGGCGCTGGAGCCGGCGCAGCGCCTGGCTGAGCATCAGCACGCCGTCCCCTGCGACGTTGAAGGTGCCCGGGATCGCGGTGCTCACGCAGTGCTCGAGGACGCCTTGCAGGTCGTCCTCGTGCAGGAACTGCATCCGGGCGTCGAAGCCGGCGACGGTGGGGATGACCGGCAGCCGGAAGTAGGAGGTGAGCGGGCTGTCGACGTGGGGGCCGATGACATTGGCGCAGCGCAGCATCGTGACCCGGACGTCGCTGCGGCGGCGGGCGAAGCCGCGCACGTAGCCCTCGATCTCGGCGACGTCCTTGGCGTAGCCGGCGCGCGGGGCACGCCGCGGCTCCATGTCCTCGGTGAACATCGCCGGGTCGCGGTTGCTCGCGCCGTAGACCGTGGTCGTGGACTTCACCACGACGTCGCGCACGCTCGGCGCCTTCTGGCACGCAGCGAGCAGCTGCATGGTGCCGATGACGTTGAGCTCCTTCATCGTGTTGCGACCGCCGGCGCTGCCGGGGGTCGCGATCACGCTCATGTGGACGACGGTGTCGACGTCCTCCTTCGCGATGACCTTCGCGATGATCGGGTTGCGGATGTCGGCACGGACGAACGAGACGCGTCCGATGTCACCGCGCGGCGGCACGGCGTCGACGCCGATGACCCGGCCCACCGAGGGATGCTCGGCGAGCGCTCGGGCACAGCGTCGCCCGAGGTCGCGCGAGACCCCGGTGACGAGGACGACCTTGTCGCCGCCGGCCATGAGCCGAACTCAGCCCGTGGCCGGACTACTTGCCGAGCTTGCGACGCTGGACGCGCGTCTTCTTCAGAAGCTTGCGGTGCTTCTTCTTGGCCATGCGCTTGCGCCGCTTCTTGATGACAGAACCCACGAATAAACCCTCTTCTGAAACGAGCCCACCCGGAGACCCGGGTGGGACGTCCAGAGTAACGGTCACCTCACGGTGAGGCTGAATCGGTCCGCTCAGCCGGCGTTGTAGAAGCTCTTGCGCAGATACTCGTCGACGTCCTCCTCGGACACCCGGAACGAGCGGCCCACCCGCACCGCGGGGAGCTCACCACCGTGGACGAGTCGATAGACGGTCATCTTGGAGACGCGCATCAGCGACGCGACCTCGGCGATGGTCAGGAACTTCGGGTCGGAGAGCCCCCCGGACGAGTTCGACACCTGGCACCAGCTTTCTAAGTGCTCGCCACCGGCTTCCCCACCGGTGATGACACGAGCACGACTGAGCAGACAATAGGGCTACTGTGACTCGTGGGGAAGACGTTACGCATAGAAACTTGTGAGTTTCTGGCGTGTCCCTCAGGGTAACGGGTCGAGCCCGTGGTACGGGAAGGCCGCGGATCTGGTGGCATTGATCACCCGGTCCAGCCAGGAGTCCGGGTCGTAGCCGTCGGCCCAGTCCCGCCACGTGGGGCTATTGCCGTCGGTCATCAGCCGGGGCGCGGTGGCGCCCAGCCGCTCCTCCACGCGAGCCCGCCACTCCTCGGGCGTGGGGGTCTCCGGATCGATCGGCGAGCCGGCCGCGATCCCGAGCAGGTGCGCCCACGCCCGCGGGACCACCTCCGCGATGGCATAGCCGCCACCCCCGGTGGCCACCCAGCGTCCGCCCGCCGTCTCGTGGGCCAGGTCGTGGAGGGCCTCGTAGGCCGCACGCTGCCCGTCTACGGTGAGCTCGAGGTCGGCGAGCGGATCGAGACGGTGGGAGTCGCAGCCGTGCTGGGTGACCAGCACGTCGGGCGCGAAGTCGCGAAGCAGCGGCGGGACGACGGCATGGAAGGCGCGCAGCCAGCCGGCATCGCTGGTGCCGGGAGGTAGCGGCACGTTGACGGCGGACCCGAGCGCGTCCGGTCCGCCGACGGAGTCCGAGGCGCCGGTACCGGGGAAGAGGAACTGCCCCGACTCGTGCAGGGAGATCGTGAGCACTCTCGGGTCGTCCCAGAACACCTTCTCGACGCCGTCGCCATGGTGGGCATCGACATCGACGTAGGCCACCCGCTCGGCGCCGTGGTCGAGCAGCCAGCGGATGCCGACGGCGACGTCGTTGTAGATGCAGAAGCCGCTGGCGCGATCCGGCATCGCATGGTGCAGGCCGCCGGTGATGTTGGCCGCGTGCGCCGCCTCGCCGCTCCACACCCGTCGGCAGGCCTCGATCGTGGCCCCGACGATGTGCGCGGAGGCCTCGTGCATGCCGGGGAAGATCGGGTCGTCGTCGGTGCCGAGCCCGACCGCTGCGGCGGCGTCCTCGTCGAGAGCGTCGGGATCGGCTCCGAGGGCCTTGACCGCCTCGACGAACTGCTCGTCGTGCACCGTCTGGATCTGCGCATCGCTCGCGGTCGGCGCCGGCACCGCCGGCAACCGCGGACCGATCACGCCGAGCCGGTCGGCCAGGTCGATGGCAAGATCGACCCGCACCGGCGACATCGGATGACTCGGCCCGAAGTCGTAGGCGGTCAGCGAAGGATCGAAGACGACGACGGCCGGGCCCGAGCAAGGAGGCATCTGGGCACGATAGTGCGCCCTGTCAGACTCTGGGCGTGCCTCCCACTGCCGAGACGAGCGAGGTCGCTCGCCGTCCGTCGTCGCAATGGCTGAAGCACCCCGGAACCGCTCCGCTGTGGCTGCGGGCAGCCGTGATCTTCCTCGGACTGCGCCTGATCAGCTGGCTGCTGCTCGAGCAGGCCGCCGAGCAGCAGGTCTGGCGTCCGGGCGTCACCGGGCCGAGTGAGGACCACATCGATCTCGCGCTGTCGTGGGACGCGCAGTGGTACCAGCGGATCTTCGAGGGCGGCTACCCCGACACCCTGCCGGTCGGTCCCGACGGGCGGGTCCAGCAGAACCCGTGGGCGTTCTACCCGCTCTACCCCTACACGATCCGCTTCGTCTCGGCGCTGACCGGGGGCGACTTCGCGACGCTCGCGCCCCTGCTGGCGCTGCTGGCCGGGCTCGGCGCCGCGGTCGTGATGGCGCGGCTCGTGGTCGAGGCGGTGCCCGCGCGTGGCTCCCGAGCCGAGCTGGTCGCCCTTGCGACGGTGGCGGTGTGGGCCGCCTGCCCCGTGGCGCCGGTGCTCCAGATGGCCTACACCGAGTCGTTCTCGATGCTGCTCCTGGTGATCGTGCTGCTGTGCCTGGTGCGCGAGCAATGGTGGGGCGTCGCCGCCGGGGCCCTGCTGCTCGGGCTGACCCGGCCGATCGCCCTGCCGCTCATCGTGGTGGTGGCCGTCGCGCTCTGGATGCGCTGGCGGGTGCGGGCCGCGCGTCCGCTGCGGACCGATGAGCTGATCGGCATGGCCGGGGCGTTCGTGGCCACCGGCATCTCCGGCATCGCCTGGACGACGATCGCCGCCCTGGGGACCGGGCGTCGCGACGCCTACCCCACGACGATGACGGCGTGGCGCGGCGAGGCCTCGATCAACGTCTTCGAGCCGTGGAAGCGGACGATCACCTGGGCCTGGCAGACCCACGAGTCGATCTTCGTGCTGCCGGCGCTCGGGATCGTGGTGCCGGTGGCGCTCTCGCTGCTGATGCTGGTGCCCCAGGTCGCCGGCGGGATCGACCTGCGCCTACGGGTGTGGTCGGTAGCCTACTCGCTCTACCTGGTGGCCGTCGTCGACGGACACACCAGCATCTTCCGCTACCTCATCCCGCTGTTCCCCCTCGCGATCCTCCTGGTCGGGGGCGCCCGCGAACGACCCCGGTTGCTGGGCCTGCGCACGACGTTCTGGGTGGTCGCCGGGATCGTCGGACAGGTCGGCTGGATCTGGTGGCTGGTGATCTTCTCCCCCATCAACGGCGGGGGCGACTACCCGCCGTGACCTCGCAGATCGGCGGCCGAGCGAAGCGCTCACCACGAGTCGTAGGGTCGCTCCCATGACGAACGCCGACCTCCAGCAGCTCACCCAGGACTTCTGGGACTTCTATCTCGAGACCTCCCCGACCGAGGCGCACCTGCTCGGCGACTACCGCTACGCCGCCGACTTCGAGGACCAGAGCCGCGCCGCCGAGGACAGCCAGATCGACCGGCTGCGCGCGTTCGCCGCGGCGGCGGAGGCGATCGACCCTGCAGACCTCGACCCGCAGGAGCAGATCACCCGTTCGGTGCTGATCTCGACCGCGGTCACGACCGCCGACCGCCTCCAGACGCGCCTGGCGGAGTTCGGGGCCGACCCGATCTTCGGCATCCAGGTCGAGATCCCGATCATCGCGGGCATGCTGGCGATGCCCGATGCCACGGTCGCCGAGGCGATGGTCGACAAGCTGCGCGCCGTCGCCCGCGGCTACGACCAGCTCTCCGAGCGACTGCGGGAGGGGGTCGCCTCGGGCCGTACGCCGGCCCGATTCGCCGTGGCCGACACCGTCGCCCAGATCGACGAGGCGCTCGCCACCACACCGGCCGAGGACGCCGTGCTCGCCAAGGTGCCGGCGCCGCCGTCCGGCGTCGATGCCGAAGCCTGGCGGGCCCGGGTGGCTGCGGCGATCGAGGACGACCTGCGACCGGCGATGGCGCGCTACCGCGACGTCCTGCGCGACGAGGTCCTCCCGGTCGCGCGGCCCGACGAGCAGTGCGGGCTGGTCCACCTGCCCGACGGCGAGGACACCTACGCGGCCCTGCTGCGCTACTACACGACCACCGACAAGACCGCCCAGGAGATCCACGATCTCGGTCTCGCCCAGGTGGCCAAGCTCGCCGAGGAGTACCGCGCGCTCGGTCCCGAGGCCGTCGGCACCGACGACCTCCAGCAGATCTTCGAGGCGATGCGCACCGACCCCAAGCTGCACTTCGAGAAGGGCGAGCAGCTCGTCGAGGCCTCCGAGGTGGCGATGGCCCGCGCCTGGGACGCCATGCCCGACTGGTTCGAGGTGCTGCCGCAGGCGCCGTGCGTCGTCGAGGGCACGACCACCGGCGCCAAGGCGTTCTACTTCCCGCCCGCCGCCGACGGCAGTCGCGGCGGCACGTTCTTCATCAACGTCGACAACCCGGCGTCGTGGGGCACCTTCGAGCTGGAGTCGATGGCCTTCCACGAGGGCATCCCCGGCCACCACCTGCAGCTCGCGATCGCCAGCGAGCTCGACGACGTCCCGGAGTTCCGCAAGCACATCCACAACTCCGCCTACGCCGAAGGGTGGGGCCTGTACACCGAGCGCCTCGCCGACGAGATGGGGCTCTACAGCTCCGCCGTCGACCGGATGGGCATGTACGCCGCCGACTCGATGCGCGCGTGCCGCCTGGTGGTCGACACCGGGATCCATGCGCTCGGCTGGACCCGCGAGCAGGCCGTGCAGTACATGGTCGACAACTCCCCGCTCGCCGACGCCATGGTGCGCCCCGAGATCGACCGCTACATCGTCAGCCCCGGGCAGGCCTGCTCCTACATGGTCGGCCGGGTCGAGATCGAGCGGATCCGCGAGGAGGCCGAGTCCCGGCAGGGCGACGACTTCGACGTCAAGGCGTTCCACTCCGCCGTCCTCGACTCCGGCTCGCTCCCCCTCGGCGTGCTCGACGAGGTGGTCTCGGCGCGACTGCCTTGACCTGGCGTGACATGATCGGGAGCGTGCTGAAGACCTGCTCGTTCCCGAGCGCCCAGTGGTGGCCCGCCTGAACCGGCGGACCACCCTCTGACGCACACCCAGAAGCGGCCGCCCTCGGGCGGCCGTTCTGCATCTGTCTTCCGCGAGACGACCGCTCCGAGGGGTCCATCCACCTCGATCACAGGAGCATCCATGTCCGTACCGCACTCGACCCGTCGTCTCTCGCTGCTCACGCCCAGCGGCCGGCTCTCGCTCGGCAACTACCTCGGCGCGCTCCGCCCGATGGTCGCCCAGCAGCGCCAGGCCGACTGCTTCTACGGCATCTCCGACCTGCACGCGCTCACCGTCGCCCACGACCCGGCCGCGCTGCGCGCCGCCACCGCCGAGCAGGCCGCGATCCTGCTGGCCGTCGGCCTGGAGGACAGCACCCTGTTCGTGCAGAGCAGGGTGCCGGCGCACAGCCAGCTGTCCTACCTGCTCGAGTGCGTCGCCACCACCGGCGAGCTGGGGCGGATGATCCAGTTCAAGACCAAGGCACGCGACTCGCGATCGGTGCGCACGTCGTTGTTCACCTATCCCGTGCTCATGGCCGCCGACATCCTGCTGTACCGCCCGGAGCAGGTCCCGGTCGGCGAGGATCAGCGCCAGCACGTCGAGCTGACGCGTGACCTCGCACAGCGCTTCAACCAGGCCTATGGGCCGGTGTTCACCGTGCCCGAAGCAACCACGCCGCCGGTCGGCGCGCGCGTGATGGACCTGACTGACCCGACCACCAAGATGAGCAAGTCGCGGGCCGCCGGGAGCATCGGGATCCTCGACGACCCCGACACCATCCGGCGCGCGATCTCGCGGGCAGTCACCGACAGCGACACCGGCCCGGACGCCGTCCGCGCCGACCGCGAGGCCAAGCCGGGCGTCACCAACCTGCTCGAGATCCTCGCGGCGTGCGGCGGGTCGGCCGAGGGGCTGACCACCTACGGCGCCCTGAAGCGAGCGGTGACCGACGCGGTCGTCGCCGAGCTGGACCCGGTACGCAAGCGCTACGCCGACCTCGTCGCCGACCGCACCCATGTCACCGACGTCTACGAGCGGGGCAGCGCCCGCGCCCGCGAGGTGACCGAGCCGGTGCTGGCCGCGGCGACCGCGGCGATCGGGCTGTGAGCCCGGGCAACGAGAGGCATCACTCGCCCTCGGCGAGCTGGCGCGAGCGATTGCGAGCCGCCTCCATGGCGGCCAGGAACGCCGCGCGCACCTTGTGGATCTCGAGCTCGCGCAGCGCCGAGGCGGTGGTGCCGCCGGGTGAGGTGACCTGCTCGCGCAGCACCGCCGGGTGGGTACCGGTCTCGCGCAGCATCTTCGCCGAGCCGACCAGCGTCTGGATCACCAGCTCGCTGGCGGTCGAGCGCGGCAGGCCGAGGTGGACGCCGGCCTCGATCATCGACTCCACGACGAAGAAGATGTAGGCCGGACCGGACCCGGAGATGGCGGTGACGGCGTCCTGCTGACGCTCCGGGATCCGCACCACCCTGCCGACCGAGGCGAGCAGCGACTCGGCCTCGACCAGCTGCTCCTCCGAGCAGTGCGAGCCCCGGGAGAGCGCGGCCATGCCCTCGTCGACCAGCGCCGGCGTGTTCGGCATGACCCGGACGACGGCGACGCCGTCGGGCACGCGGGCCTCGATGAACGCGGTCGTGATGCCGGCCGCCAGCGACACCAGCAGCTGCCCCGGACGCAGGGACGGAGCGATCTCCTCCAGGACGTCACCCATGTCCTGTGGCTTGACGACCAGCGCGACGGTCTCGGCCCGGGCCGCGGCGTCGAGGTTCGAGACGACGGCGACGCCGTAGCGCTCCTCGAGCTCGCGCGCCCGCTCGGGACGCTTCTCCCCCACCAGCAGTTGGTCGACCCGGCGTCCGGCTCGCACGAGCCCCGACAGCAGGGTCTCCCCCATCACGCCGGCCCCGATGATCGCGGTACTCATGAGCGCAACCTACCCGCGCGAGGCCCGATCCCCGGCCGGAGGCCGAGCCGGCGCACCGCGACCGCGGGCCGACTGGGCGGCCCATCCATGAACTTGTCGACCGGGATATCGGCCGCCCAGTTCATATTTCCCCGGTCGACCGGGGAAATCCCGCCCCCGCCGGCCACGAACGCGAGGGCGGACCTAGCTACTTCTTCGAGACCAGCGACCGCAGGAAGAAGGTGAGGTTCTGGGGGCGTTCGGCCAGGCGGCGCATGAGGTAGCCGTACCACTCGTGGCCGTAGGGGACGTAGACCCGGACGGTCTCGCCGGCGGCGGCCAGCCGGCGCTGCTCCTCGGGCCGGATGCCGTAGAGCATCTGGTACTCGTAGGTGCCGCGCGCCCGGCCGAAGCGGCTGGCCAACGAGGCGGCGATGGCGATCATCCGTGGGTCGTGGGTGGCGATCATCGGGTAGCCGTCGCCCGCGAGGAGCACCTTGAGGCAGCGCACGTAGGAGCGGTCGACGTCGATGTCGTCCTGGAACGCGACGTCCTCGGGCTCGTTGTAGGCGCCCTTGCACAGCCGCACCCGGGAGCCCTCGTAGGCGAGCGCGCGGCAGTCTGCCTCGGTGCGGTGCAGGTAGGCCTGTAGCACCGCACCGGTCTCGGGGAAGTCCTTGCGCAGGTCACGCAGGACGGCGAGGGTCCGGTCGGTGGTGGTGTGATCCTCCATGTCGAGGGTCACGGTCGTGCCTGCGTTGCGCGCGGCCCGGCAGATGATCCGGGCGTTCTCCAGCGCCACCTTGTCACCGACGCCGGGCAGCGCCTGGCCGATCGCGGAGAGCTTCACCGAGACCTCGGCGTTGCGCGCGAGTCCTCTTCTGCCGAGCTCGCGGAGCAGCTCCACGTACGCCGCGACCGTGGCGTCGGCCTGGGCCTGCTCGACGGTGTCCTCGCCGAGGAAGTCGAGCGTGGCGTGGAGTCCGTCGTCGACCAGACCGGCAGTCGCCTCGACCGCCGCCGCGGTCGTCTCTCCGGGCACATAGCTGGTCACGATCCCGGAGGTCACGGGCAGCGTGCTGACGACCTTCTTGACCCCCGAGCTGCGGGCGAGCAGCAGGATCGGCTGACGGAGCAGTGGCATGGCGTCAGGCTATGCCGACCTCGTCATCGCAACCACGCGGGCTACACCGCCGGATGTATCTCTGCTCCTCGACAGAGACAGATCCACACCCGCAGCACGACGCGGGGGCCCCGGGGGGACCGACAGGGTCGGAGCATGACGACCACCCAGATCTCGGACCCGGGCACCTCTCCGTCCTCCACACAGCCCGGGACGACGACAGCCCTCGGCTCCCGCATCGTGCGGACCATCCAGGCGCGGCCCCGCCGCGCACTGCTGGCGGTCTTCCTCTTCGTCCTCGTGGCCGGCGCCCTCGGCGGGCCGGTCGCCGGCGCGCTGGACTCCGACGGCGGCTTCGTCCCCGACAGCGCCGACTCGGTGCGCGCCCACGACGAGCTGACCGACGCCGCCGGCCACAGTCCGACGGCGGGGATCATCGCGCTGGTCCGCACCCCGGCCGGCCCCGGCGACCAGGCCGAGGTGGACGCCGTCACCGACACCCTCGCCGGACTCGACGGCGTCGCCACCGCGACCCAGGCAGGCGTAGCCCAGGACGGCAGCTCGGCCCTGGTCGCGGCCGTGGTCAGCGCGGACGCCGATCCCGAGGACGTCGCCCAGGAGGCCATCGACACGTTCGCCGACAACTCCTCGGTCACCGTGGGCGGCTCGGCGGTGATCGGCCCTCAGATCGGCGAGCGGGTCGGCGAGGACCTGGGCCGAGCCGAGATGCTCGCGTTCCCGATCCTGCTGCTGCTGTCGCTGCTGTTCTTCGGCGGCCGGGCCGCGGTCCTCCCGATGGTCGTGGGCGTGACCACCGTGCTCGGGACGTTCTTGGCGCTCAGCGGCATCAACCAGGTCTACGGGTTGAGCGTCTTCGCGTTGAACCTGGTGATCGGGCTCGGTCTGGGGCTTGCGATCGACTACACCCTGTTCCTCGTCAGCCGGTACCGCGAGGAGCTCGACCGGCAGGGCGCGACAGTGGGAGCGGTGCTCACCACGATGCGCACCGCCGGTCGCACCGTCGCCTTCTCGGCGGCGACGGTCGCGGTAGCGCTCATCACCTTGACGGTCTTCCCGATGGGCTTCTTGAAGTCGATGGGCATCGCCGGCGCCGTGGTCGCGGTCGTCGCGGCGGTCGCCGCGCTGGTCGTCTCGCCGGCGATCTTCGGGCTGTGGGGCGCCAAGCTCGCGCGCAAGCGCCGTCGTGACGACGAGGCGGAAGGCCGCTGGTACCGACTCTCGCACGCGGTGATGCGCCGTCCGGGTGCGATCGCGGCGGTCACCGCCGTGGTGATGCTGGCGCTCGCCGCACCGGCCCTCCGGGTCGCCTGGACGCCGGTCGACAGCAGCGTGGTGCCCACCGACCTCAGCTCGCGCGTCGTGGCCGACGCGATCGAGGCAGACTACGGCGGCACCGGCACGACCCCGGTGCTGGCGGCGATCGAGACCGACGACGCCGGACGCGCCGAGCGCTTCGCCGACGCCGCATCACAGCTCCCGGGTGTGACCGCTCCGGCCGCGCCGGTGGAGGTCGGTCCCGGCATGTGGCAGCTCGACCTCAGCGTCTCCGGCGACCCGTCCGGCGAGAGCGCCCAGCAGGTCGTCACCGAGGTGCGGCAGGTCGCCGACGACCAGGGCATCGACGTCCTCGTGGGTGGAGCGGCGGCCGAGTTCGTCGACCAGCAGGCCGCCATCGGGGACGGCCTTCCGCTCGCGATCGGACTGATGATCCTGCTCACGATGCTGGTCCTCTGGCTCATGACCGGGTCGGTCGTGCTGCCGGTCAAGGCGGTCGTGATGAACGTTCTCACCGTGGGGGTCGCGCTGGGCGCACTCACCTTCGTGTATCAGGACGGTCGGCTCACCGGCCTGCTCGGGTACACGCCGAACGGCGGGATCGAGCCCACCGACTTCCTGGTCGCCGCGGCCGTCGTGTTCGCGCTCTCCACCGACTACGGCGTCTTCCTGCTCGGCCGGATCAAGGAGGCTCGTGACTCGGGCCTGCCCGAACGCGAGGCGGTGGCCGTCGGCCTGGGCCGCACGGGCAGCGTGGTCACCGCCGCCGCGATCCTGCTCGCCGTCGCCATCGGCGCCTTCAGCACCAGCTCGATCTCGTTCATCCAGCAGATCGGGATCGCCACCGCGGTCGGCGTCCTCGTCGATGCCTTCGTGGTTCGCAGCCTGCTGGTGCCGTCGCTGATGGGCCTGCTGGGCAAGTGGAACTGGTGGGCGCCGATGCCATTGCGCCGTCTGCACGACCGGATCGGATTCACCGAGTCCGAGCCCGACGCGCCCGGGCCGCAGCCCGTGCCGGGCGAGCCGGCCGCAAACCACTGACCCCCCACCCCCCACAGGACGCCGGGACTCCGACCGCGGGGTCCCGGCGTCCGCATGTACTCCCCTGGGCGGACGCCGCCGCCGCGCGCGACGGCTAGGTTCGGGTCGTGCTGTGCCCACGCGTCCTCCCCGCTCGCGTCGCCGACGTCGCGATCTTCGTCGGGTGCGCGGCCGCGATGCTCGTCGAGCTCGCGCGCAGCCACAAGTCCGAGCCGTCGGTCCTGGGAATCCTCGCCATCCTCGTCGCGTGCGCACCGGTGCTCTTCCGCCGCGACCATCCCGTGCCGGCGATGGCCTGCGCGGTGCTCGCGCTGTTCGGGATCACCAGCACCTCCGGCATCTACGAGACGATCCCGATCCCCTCGGTGATCTGCGGCTACGCGCTCGCCGTGCGACTGGGACGCCGGGCGGCGATCTGGGCCGGCCTCCTCGTCGCACCCGTGGTCGTCGTGCTGATCCTCACCTACAGCGTCCATCCTGTGCTCGGCTGGGACACCGCCAAGAACCTCGGCCTGGTGGCACTGCCGTTGACTCTCGGGGTCGCCGCCCACGAGCGCCGCGCCCACCTCGCGGCCCTGCTGGACCGGGCCGAGTCGGCCGAGCGCACGCGGGAGGAGGAGGCCCTGCGCCGCGTCGGCGAGGAGCGGCTGCGCATCGCGCGCGACGTCCACGACGTCGTCGCCCACGCGATGGTGGCGATCAACGTGCAGGCCGGGGTCGGTGCCCACCTGCTCGACCGTGATCCCGCGCAGGCCCGCGCGACGCTGCGCGACATCAAGCGGGTCAGCGGCGAGGCGCTCACCGATCTGCGCTCGATGCTCGGCGTGCTCCGCGCCGGCGACGAGCCGGGGACCGACGACGGCGCCGCCCCCGTGCGTCCGGTGCAGGGCCTGGCGGAGATCGACGACCTGCGCGACGGCCTCGGCTCCGCGGGAGTCGACCTCGAGGTCCGGATCGACCCCGCGATCGCTACCCTGCCCGCGTCGGTCGGGGCGACCGGGTATCGCATCGTGCAGGAGGCACTCACCAACGTGATGCGCCACGCCGGCCCCACCTCGGCACGGGTCCGGGTCGCCAGGTCCGACGACGGCGTCCTCATCGAGGTCGAGGACGACGGCATCGCGACCCCGGCGGCGCTGGTGGGCAGCGGGGCCGGGCACGGCCTGCGCGGGATGCGCGAACGCGCCACCGCGATCGGCGGCTCGCTCGACGCCGGGCCCCGGCCTCACGGCGGCTGGCTGGTCTCGGCCCGCCTGCCGGTCGCGTCCGCACGAGCCGGCGAGGAGGTCGACTCCGCATGATCCGGATCCTGCTGGTCGACGATCAGACGCTGGTGCGCGCGGGCTTCCGGGCCCTCCTGGACTCCGAGGACGACCTCGAGGTGGTCGGTGAGGCGGTGCACGGTGGCGAGGCGATCGACCTGGCCGCCGCACTCGTCCCCGACGTCGTGCTCATGGACATCCGGATGCCGCGCGTCGACGGCCTCGCCGCTACCGCGCAGATCACCGCCGACCCGAGGCTGGCAGACACCCGGGTGGTCGTGCTCACGACGTTCGAGCTCGACGAGTACGTCTTCGGCGCCCTTCGCGCGGGGGCGTCCGGCTTCCTGCTCAAGGACATCGAGCCCGACGCGCTCATCGACGCCGTACGCCTGGTCCACGAGGGCCAGGCGCTGCTCGCGCCGCAGGTGACGCGCCGGCTCATCGAGGCCTTCGTCGCCTCCGAGTCGCGGGCCCCCGACGCATCGGAAGCACCGCTCACAGCTCCCGACGCCGCCGACGAGTCACGACTGGCGGCTCTCACGCCACGCGAGCGCGAGGTGCTCGGCCTCGTGGGCCGTGGACTCTCGAACCACGAGATTGCCGAGCAGCTCGTGCTCTCCCCGCTCACGGCCAAGACGCATGTGTCCCGGCTGTTCCTCAAGCTGGCCGCGCGCGACCGCGCCCAGCTGGTGGTGATCGCCTACGAGACCGGACTGGTGCCGGCGCCCTGATCGCGAGTCACGCCGTACGACGCCGCAAGGTCACCGCGCCCAGCGCCAGGCACGCGAGCGCGAACCCGGCCACCACCGCGACGTCGGTCCAGACCTCGCCGGTCCGGTCGGTCGTGGCCAGCCGCTGCATGGCGTCGACGGCGTAGGAGAGCGGGAGCAGGTCGCTGACGGTCTCCAGGACGGCGGGCATCCGGTCGCGCGGCAGGAACAGCCCGCACAGCAGCAGCTGCGGGATGATCACCAGCGGCAGGAACTGCACCGCCTGGAACTCGGTACGAGCGAAGGCGCTGACGAACAGTCCGAGCGCGGTGCCCAAGATGGCGTCGGCGATGGCCACGATCACCATCAGCCACCCGGGTCCGACGATCTCGAGGCCGAGCGCCCAGACACTGATCCCGACTGCGAGCAGCGACTGGACCGTGGCCACCAGACCGAAGGCCACCGCGTAGCCGAGCAGGAAGTCGAGCTTCCCGGTCGGCATCGCGAGCAGTCGCTCCAAAGTGCCGCTGGTCCGTTCGCGCAGGGTGGTGACGCTGGTGACGAGGAACATCACCACCATCGGGAAGAGGGCCAGCAGGCTCGGGCCGAGGCGGTCGAACGTGGCGGCGTCGACGTCGCGATACATCCACCACAGCAAGGTGATGAGCAGACAGGGCAGCACCAGCAGCATGGCCAGGGTGCGATGGTCCCGTCGCAGCTGGGTGAGCACGCGGACGGCGATCGCCCAGGTGACCCGGGCGCTCATCGCGGGTCTCCCGGCCCAGCGCCGGACTCGACCAGGGCGAGGAACGCGGCCTCGACGTCCTCGGTCCCGGTACGCGCCTTGACGCTCTCGGGTGTCTCGTGGGCGAGGATCGCGCCGTCGCGCATGAGCAGCAGCCGGTCGCATCGTTCCGCCTCGTCCATCACGTGGCTCGAGACCAGCACGGTCGCGCCCGCGTCGGCCACGCGGTGGAACAGCGCCCACAGGTCTCGGCGCAGGACCGGATCGAGGCCGACGGTCGGCTCGTCGAGGACGAGCAGGTCCGGGCTGCCGAGCAGGGCGACGGCGAGGCTGGCTCTCGAGCGCTGCCCGCCGGAGAGGCGCCCGACCACCTGGTCGGCGTGGGCGCCGAGGTCGACGGCGTCGACGACACGATCGACCTCCGCCGGGGCGGCTCCCAGGACCCGGGCGAAGAAGCGCAGGTTCTCCGCGACGGTGAGGTCGTCGTAGACGCTGGCCGCCTGGGTGACGTATCCGATCCGGTCTCGCAGCGCCGCGCTGCCGGCCTGGTGACCGAGGACGCGCACCGACCCGCCGGCGATCCGCTGGACGCCCACGACGGCGCGGAGCAGGGTCGACTTGCCGCAGCCCGACGGGCCGAGGAGTCCGGTGACTCCGGGTTCGACGTCGAGGTCGAGGTCGGCGAGCACGCGACGACGTCCGCGGTCGACGGTGAGCCCGCGGATCTCGATCGGCGCACTATTCATCACATGATGAATAATGCGCCTTCCGAGCCCTCAGGGCAAGGGGTCGAGCAGGTAGCGCTGCACCGTCGGGCCGAGACTGGCCACCAGCTCCTCGGCGGACGCCGAGGCGAGCGGCTCGAGCTCGAGGACGTAGCGGACCATCACCAGCCCGACCAGCTGGCTGGCCACCAGTGGCAGCCGGCGTTCGGGCTGGTCGACGCCCAGCGCCTCCACGAGCGGGCCGAGGACCATCCGGCCGAAGGCGTCGCGCACCAGCCGGGCGCCGGCGGGGTCGATCGCGCCGCGCACCAGCGCCAGCAGGGGCGTCCGGGTCGTCTCTTCGTCCCACACCGAGACGAAGGTGCGCACCAGCCGCGCTCCCACGTCCCCGGGGTCGCCCTCGGCCAGCGGCGCCACGACCGTCCGCGGGTCGACGGCGACGTCGAGAGCGGCGAGGAACAGGTCGTCCTTGGAACCGAAGTAGTGGTGCACCAGCGCCGAGTCGACGCCGGCGTCCGCGGCCACCCGGCGCACCGACGTCCCCGCGTAGCCGTGCTCGGCGAAACGCGCCCGGGCCGCGTGCAGGATCGTCGCGCGGGTGTCGGGCGAGCCGGGACGGCGCCCGCGGCCCACCGCTCAGTCCCCGCCGGCCGGCACGGCGAAGTGCGCTCGAGCGAACTCCAGCGACTCGCGCAGGTCGGCCTCCCGCTCCTCGCGGCTGCCGCACTTGCGGGTGTTGATCTCCACGACGATGTCGCCGTCGAAGCCGGAGCCGGCGATGTGCTCGAGGAAACGCGCCGCGCCCATCTCGCCCCGTCCGGGCACCAGGTGCTCGTCCTTGGCCGAGCCGGTGCCGTCGGTGAGATGGACGTGCCGCAGCCGGTCGCCGAGCCGCTCGGCCATCTCGACGACGTCGGACTGGGCGATGGCGGCGTGGGAGAGGTCGATCGTCGCATTGGCGTAGGGCTCCGCCGAAGGGTCCCAGCCGGGGAGGTACATCTCGGCGCCACGCTTCTTGGTGGCCCGCCAGGGATACATGTTCTCGACGGCGAAGCGGATGCCGGTGGAGTTCTCCAGCGCGGCGATGCCCTCGACGAATCCGAGCGCGTAGTCGCGTTGCCAGCGGAACGGCGGATGCACCACGACCACCTCGGCGCCGACCTCGGAGGCCATCGCGGCCGAGCGTTCGAGCTTGCCCCACGGCTCGGTGCCCCAGACCCGCTGGGTGAACAGCAGGCACGGTGCGTGCACCGCGCACACCGGCACCCCGTGGTGCTCACTGAGCTGCTTGATCGCCGAGGTCTGCTGGCTCAGGGCGTCGATGCCGACCATCACCTCGACGGCGTCGTAGCCCAGGGATGCCGCATAGGTGAAGGCGTGCGCCGTCGACTCGGGGTACACCGAGGACGACGACAGTCCGATCCGGGTCACCTGGCTCAGGCTCCGGGCTCGATCATGAATTGGTCGAGCCGCTCCAAGATGATTCCCTCGCGCAGCGCCCACGGGCAGATCTCGAGCTCGGGCAGGTCGAAGATGTCCATGCAGGCCTCCGCGACCAGCGCCCCCGGGACGATCTGGTGGGTGCGGCTGGGCGAGACGCCGGGAAGCCCGGCGAGCTCCTCCGGGCTCATGTCGGTGAGCTTCGGGATCCACTGCCGCAGGTCGGTCAGGGCCAGCGCGCGCGGCACCAGCGTGCCCTCCGCGGAGGGAGCGGCCCCGCAGATCCGGGCCAGCGAGCGGAAGGTCTTCGACGTCGCCGCGGCCCGGTGCGGCGATCCGGCACGCAGCAGGTTCCCGGCGTCGCGGGCGATCGAGGTCCGGATGCCCCGGCGGATCTCCTTCAACCCGGCCTCGTCGGGCGCGTGGCTGAAGTGGGAGCGGGCCAGCCGCGCGGCACCCAGCGGCAGGGACCACGCGATGTCGGGCCACTCGTCGGCACCCGAGGCGATCTCGAGCGAGCCGCCGCCGATGTCGAAGACGGCGAGCCGTCCCGCCGACCAGCCGAACCACCGTCGCACCGCCAGGAACGTCAGCCGGGCCTCGTCCTCGCCCGGCAGCACCGAGATGTCGACGCCGGTGCGGTCACGCACGACGGCGAGCACGTCGTCGCCATTCACGGCCTCGCGCACCGCGGAGGTCGCGAAGGACAGCATGTCCTCGCAGCCCTTCTCCTCCGCGACCACCACGGCCTCGGCGGTGAAGGCGGCCAGCGCGTCGATGCCGGTGCGGGTCACGGCGCCGGAGTCGTCGAGGTGCTCGGCGAGCCGCAGCGGCTCCTTGTAGGAGTACGCCGGCAGTGGCGCGGCTCCGCCGTGTGCGTCGACGACGAGGAGGTGTCCGGTGTTGGAACCGATGTCGAGGACGCCCAAGCGCATGCGACAACGCTACTCCGCAGGGTGTCAGGCTCCACGACACCGGGGGCGCGGGCGCCCCGACAGACCGATGGCCGAGCCAGCGACACGACCAAAGTAGGAGCACCTCCCTACCGACGCTCGATGCGGCACACGCCGATCCCTCCTAGCGTCGACGCATGGCGATCCAGCGGTGGCACCTGGTGGCCGGCGGAGTCCGGCACCGGGTCGAGGCCGACACCAGCGGCTGGCGCAACCACGTGCGTTGGTGGGCCGACGACGTCCTGGTCGCCGAACGCCGCACGGCCGAGGACAAGTTCGAGGTGCGGCCCGCCGCCGACGGCGAGGGCGACGGGGACCGGGACCGGGACGGAGTCATGGCCTTCCGCTTCACCCCGCTCGGCAGACCCCGGCGCGCCACCTGGTACCCGGCCGACGAGGCCGACCAGGCAGGACTCGGCCTCGGCGGCACCGACCTGATCCCGGAGGCCGGCTCGCCGGTCGCGCGGTTCGAGGAGCGGATCCGTGAGCACCCCCGCCGCTACGCGCTCCAGCGCACCGCGACCGCGATCCTGGGCGTGCTGCTGCCACTCCTGCTCGGCCTGGTCGCCGTGCGGGTCGCGGTGAGCCTGCCGTGGCCGGACCTGAACCTGCCCTCGATCCCGTGGCCCGACTGGGACCTGCCGAGCATCCCGTGGCCGAGCCTGCCGTCGATCCCCTGGCCCGACTGGTCGTTGCCCGGATGGTTCTGGTGGCTGGTGGAGAAGTCGAAGTTCGTGTGGCCCGTGGTGATCGCCTATGCGCTGGCCCGCGGCGAGATCCGGCGGCGTCGCACCCAGGACGAGCGCCGCGGCGATGATCCCGACGACGAGGCTCCCGCCGCCCCGTAGGCTCTCCGCTGTGCCTGAGGTCGACCTGGTGTTTCCGCGCGCCTTCGTGGAGTTCCCGAATCCTGACGACGACACCGAGGTGCTTCGCTGCGACCTCACCTGGCTCACCAGCAGCTTCACCTGCATCTTCGGCCAGGGCTGCCAGGGGATCTACGCCGACGCGCCCGACACCGGGTGCTGCACCCTCGGCGCGCACTTCGCCGACGGCGAGGACGAGGAGCGGGTCACCGGGTTCGTCGCCCAGCTGACACCCGAGCAGTGGCAGTTCCATCCCGGGCGCGAGGTCCGCGAGGAGGACTGGATCGACACCGACGACGACGGCGAGCGCAAGACCCTCGCGATCATCGTCGACGACCAGCCGGCCTGCGTGTTCCACAACCGCGCCGACTTCCACTCCGGCGCCGGCTGCGCCCTGCACGGCCTGGCCCTCGAGCAGGGCCGCAACCCGCTCGAGACCAAGCCCGACGTGTGCTGGCAGCTGCCGATCCGGCGCACCTTCCGCGACGTCGAGCTGCAGGACGGAACGACCTACACCGAGGTCTCCATCGGCGAGTACGACCGACGGGGCTGGGGTCCCGGCGGACACGACCTCGACTGGTACTGCTCGGGGAACACCGAGGCCCATGTCGCGGTCGAGCCGGTGTACGTGACCCACGAGCCCGAGCTCGTGGCGCTGATGGGTGCGGCCGCCTACGCCGAACTGGTCCGGCACTGCGAGGCGCACCTGCGCTCGCGCTCGGCCCTGGCCCTCCACCCCGCGTCGCACCCCTCCCCTCACCGGCAGGGGTGACGTCTCGACGTCAAGAGATCAGCACCCCGGCGTCTCACCCGAACGGGCACCTACTCACAATGGCTCACATGCGCCTGGACCACCTGTCGTACGCCGCTGGACCTGACGGGCTGGCCGCGACCGCGGCCCGCATCGGGGAACTGCTGGGATGCGAGTTCGGTGACGGCGGGATTCACCCACGCTTCGGGACGCGCAACATGATCCTGCCGATGGGCGCGCACACCTACCTCGAGGTCGTCGAGGCGCTCGACCATCCGGCATCCGACAAGGCCCCGTTCGGCCAGGCCGTCAAGGCGCGCTCGGCGCTCGGCGGCGGTTGGCTGGGCTGGGTGGTCTCGGTCGAGGACATCACGATCGTCGAGGAGCGGTTGGGCCGCGCCGCCGTCTCCGGCAACCGCCACCGCCCCGACGGCACCGAGCTGCTGTGGAAGCAGATCGGTGTCAACGGCCTGCTCGCCGACCCCCAGCTTCCGTTCTTCGTGCAGTGGGACAGCCCCGCCGAGATGCACCCCTCCGAGGGCGCGGACGAGGGCTACTACCTTGCCTGCTTGGAGATCGCCGGCGATCCGCAGCGCGTCAGCGAGTGGCTCGGCGAGACCGTCGAGGCGCCGTTGGAGGACGTCAAGGTCGAGTGGGTGGCGCCGCACGGGGTCCCCGGCATCCTGGCCGTCCAGGTGCAGACCCCGGTCGGCCTGGTCCGCATCTGAGGCGGTCCTGAACCGGCTCCGGCGCCACGGCGCTCTCGACGGCGCGGTGCCGAGCCCCAACATCTGGCGGCACACCGAGACCTACGAGATCGAGAACCGCGCCGTCGACCCCGACGGCACCTTGTGGTCCACGCTGGAGCGACTGGCGCCCTGGGCGGGCCGCACCGTGCTCGACCTCGGCTGCGGCACCGGCTTCCACCTCCCGCTCTTCGCGACGGACACCCGCGGCGCGCCGGCGGCGGCCCGGGTGATCGGTGTCGAGCCGCATCCCGACCTCGTCGCGCTCGCCCGGCGACGCACCGCGCGGCTCGACAACGTGACGGTGCTGCCCGGCACCGCACAGGCGATCCCACTACCGCCGGCCAGCATCGACGTCGTCCACGTGCGCTGGGCCTACTTCTTCGGCCCCGGCTGCGAACCCGGCCTGGCCGAGCTCGATCGGGTGGTCCGACCCGGTGGAGTAGCGACGATCATCGACAACGACGGATCGCGCTCCCAGTTCGGGACATGGTTCCGGCGCGGCTACCCGCACCTGCCCTCGCCGCGTGAGATCGAGCGCTTCTGGACGACGCAGGGCTGGACCCGCACCCCGGTCGACATGGGGTGGCGCTTCGACTCGCGTGCCGACCTGGAGGCGGTGGTCGCGATCGAGTTCCCGCGCGACGTCGCGCGCAGCATCCTGCGCCACCACGACGGTCTCGAGGTCGACTACGCCGTCAACGTCTGGTCGCGGACCTTCTGACCGACCGGGCGCTGCTCAGCCGGTCGAGCCGCGCACGGTGAGCGAGGGGCTGAGCAGCAGGCCCTCCCCGATGTGGGAGGGCGTGGCCAGCAGGTCCTCCAGCGAGCGCACCACCGCGATCGCGACGTCCTCCAGCGGCTGTCGCACCGAGGTGAGACCGGGGTGCACGAGCTGGGCGACCTGCGAGTCGTCGAAGCCGGTGACCGCGACGTCGACGCCGGGGCGCAGGCCGCGCTCGGCCAGGGTGTGCAGCACGCCCATCGCCAAGGTGTCCGAGGCGCACACGAACGCCGAGGGTCGCGCCTCGTCGAGCAGCACCGCGCTCGCCTCGCGGCCGCTGCCCACGGTGTCCTCGACGCGCGAGGCCAGGCCGGTGGTCGACAGGCCGCGCTCGTGCAGCGCCCGGCTCCAGCCCGATCGGCGGTCCTCCCCGATCCGGGAGTCCTTGCGCCAGCCGATCCAGGCGATCCGGGTGTGCCCCTTGTCGAGCAGGTGCCGGGTCGCGAGCTCTGTGCCGGCGGAGCCGTCGATGTCGACCCACGGGTGCCGCGCCTCGGGGTCGTCCCACGGTCGCCCGAAGGCGACGAAGGGCGCTCGACGCTCGCGCAGCCAGGTGGCCTGCGGATTCCCGAGATAGGTGTCGGTGACGACGAAGGCGTCGACGGCGGTGGAGCGCAGCAGATCCTCGTAGCCATCGAGTGCGGCCGGACCCTCGCCCGAGAAGAGCAGGACGTGATAGCCGGCCTCGCGCGAGGTCCACACCAGCGAGTGGACGAACCGGTCCATCACCGCGGTGGCATTGCCCTCCAGGACCGGGCTCAGCCGCAGGCCGACGAGGTGGGAGGCGCGGGTGCGCAGGTTCCGCGCGGCGCGGTTGGGCACGTAGCCGAGCTCGTCGATCGCCTCCTGCACGCGCAGCAGGGTGTCGGGGCGGAGCAGGTCGGGGTTGTTGACAGCGTTGGAGACGGTCTGCCGCGAGACGCCGGCGCGCTCGGCGACGTCGGCGAGGGTCGGCGCCGGTCCGAGCGTGCGCTGGGCGAGCCGCTCGGGGCGTTCGGGTCGCTCGAGCCGGTCGAGTCCCATCACTCCCCCCGTTCTCAATTGAACGATCCAATCGGGCTCCAGCAGTGTAACCGGGGCGCGCCCCGGCTCCCGTCGCCCGCCGGTCGGCGCTGGTCGGCACTGGTCGGCGCTGGTCGGGCCGGTCGTGCCGCGGTTGTCGGCGGCCTGCTCTAGCGTTCGGACCATGGCACGTGCGAGCGCGAAAGCACCCCGACCGCAGTACCGCTGCGCCGAGTGCGGCTGGGAGACCGGCAAGTGGGTCGGCCGGTGCGGCGAGTGCCAGGCCTGGGGGTCGGTGGCCGAGGCCGGGGCACCGGTGCTGCGCACCACCGCCGGACCGGTCACCACCGCCGCGGTCCCGATCGCGCAGGTCGAGGTCTCGGAGGCGGCGTTCGCCAGCAGCGGCGTCGCCGAGCTCGACCGGGTGCTCGGCGGAGGCCTGGTGCCCGGCGCCGCGATCCTGCTCGCCGGCGAGCCCGGCGTCGGCAAGAGCACGCTGCTCCTCGAGGTCGCCGCCCAGACCGCGCGCGCCGGCCGCCGGGTCCTCTACGTCACCGGCGAGGAGTCGGCCGGGCAGGTCCGGCTGCGAGCCGATCGCACCGGGGGCGTCCACGACGAGCTCTATCTGGCCGCCGAGACCGATCTCGGCGCCGTCCTCACCCACATCGAGGAGGTCCGCCCCTCGCTGGTCATCGTCGACTCCGTCCAGACCATCGGCGTCAGCGGCGTCGACGGCGTGCCCGGTGGGGTCACCCAGGTCAAGGAGGTCTCGGCCGCGCTGGTGCGGGTGGCCAAGACCCACGACATCGCCACGGTCCTGGTCGGCCACGTCACCAAGGACGGCGCGATCGCCGGGCCGCGCGTCCTCGAGCACCTCGTCGACGTCGTCCTGCACTTCGAGGGCGACCGCAACAGCCGGTTCCGCATGGTGCGCGCCATGAAGAACAGGTTCGGCCCGATCGACGAGGTCGGCTGCTTCGACCTCGCGGCCGAGGGCATCACCGCCGTGGCCGATCCCACGGGCCTTTTCGTCGAGCATCTGCACGGCCGGGTCGCGGGCACGTGCGTCGCGGTCACCATGGAAGGGCGCCGCCCGCTGCTCGCCGAGGTGCAGGCGCTGGTCACCCCGTCGCCGCTGGAGCGGCCGCGACGCACCACCTCCGGGCTCGACGGTTCGCGGATCGCGATGGTGCTCGCCGTCCTCCAGCAGCATTGCGGCATCCGGCTCCACAACCACGACGTCTTCGCCTCAACCCTGGGCGGCGCCCGGCTCTCCGAGCCGGCCAGCGACCTCGCGGTCGCCGTCGCGATCGCCTCGGCGACCTACCTCACGCCACCGCCGGTGGGAGTGGTCGCGATGGGCGAGATCGGGCTGTCCGGCGAGCTCCGCCGCATCCGCGACCAACCCCAGCGGCTGGCCGAGGCGGCCCGGCTCGGGTTCAAGATGGCCGTCGTCCCGGCCGAGCAGCCGCAACCCGATCGCCCGCGCTCCACCCGGTTCGACCCGACGATCGACGGGATGCGGGTCGTCGAGGCGCGCGACGTCCTCTCGGCACTGCTGCTGCTCAATCTCACCCAGCGCTCGAAGCAGTCGCTCAGCGTCGTCGACGACGGGTGAGCCGGCGCCGGAGCGCCGTCGCTTAGGATTCGGGTGCGACGCGGGTCGCACGACAGCAGAGGGGTGCTGGATGACCGACGCACGCAGCGACGAGCAGCTGCGGCTACGGGCGACCCTCGCGCAGACCGCGCCCGGGACCGCACTTCGCGACGGTCTCGAGCGGATCCTGCGCGGTCGCACCGGTGCCCTGATCGTGATCGGACACGACCGCGCGGTCGACGCGATCTCCACCGGCGGGTTCGAGCTCGACGTCCCGTTCACCGCCACCGGGCTGCGCGAGCTGGCCAAGATGGACGGCGGCATCATCGTCGACCGCGAAATCACCCGGATCCTGCGCGCCGCTGTGCACCTCATGCCCGACCACACCATCCCCTCGGAGGAGACCGGCACCCGGCACCGCACCGCCGACCGGGTCGCCAAGCAGACCGGCTTCCCGGTGATCTCGGTGTCCCAGTCGATGCAGATCATCGCCGCCTACGTCGGCGGCACCCGGCACGTGCTGGAGGACTCCGGGCAGATCCTGTCGCGTGCGAACCAGGCGCTCGCGACGCTGGAGCGCTACAAGCTGCGCCTCGACGAGGTCTCCAGCACCCTCTCGGCGCTCGAGATCGAGGACCTGGTCACCGTTCGCGACGTCGCCGTGGTCGCCCAGCGCCTGGAGATGGTCACCCGGATCGCCCGCGAGATCGAGGACTACGTGCTCGAGCTCGGCAGCGACGGGCGTCTGCTCTCCCTCCAGCTCGAGGAGCTGATCACCGGCGTCGACGCCGAGCGGGAGCTGGTGATCCGCGACTACGTGCCGGCGGGACGCCGCAGCAAGAGCCCGGAGGTGCTGCTCAGCCGGCTCGAGGCCCTCTCGGCCACCGAGCTCGTCGACCCCGCCGCCGCCGCCCGTGTCCTCGGGCTCGGCACCCCCGAGCATCTCGACGGCGCCGTCGCCCCACGCGGCTACCGCCTGCTGGCGAAGGTCCCCCGACTCCCCTCCCCGGTCGTCGATCGGCTCGTCGACCACTTCGGCACCCTGCAGAAGCTGCTCTCCGCCGGCATCGACGATCTCCAGACCGTCGACGGCGTCGGCGAGCTGCGCGCCCGCTCGGTGCGCGAGGGCCTCTCCCGCCTCGCCGAGTCGACGATCCTCGAGCGATACGTCTAACCACCCGCGCCGCCGCGGAGGTTGAGCAAGCCGGCGAGTGAGGGACGGACTCGCCTGACGATCGAGTGCCGACGAAACCTCACAAGCCACCTCGGGAACCCTGGCGAGGACGGTTGCTACTGCACCAGGAGGCAGAACGGATGCCCGGCGGGGTCGGCGAGCACGTAGAGCGGCTCGCCGTCGTCGGCCGAGCGGTCGTGGAGCACCCGCGCGCCGAGCTGCTCGGCACGGGCGCGGTGCCGCTCGAGCTCCTCGGTCGTGGGCACCTTGAAGTCGAGGTGCATCTGCATCGGCACCTCCTCCGAGGGCCAGGTCGGCGCGGTGGTGTCGCGCTTCTCCTGGAAGGCGACCACCCGTCGGCCGCCGGCATCGATCAGCACCAGCCAGTCGGCGTCGTCGACCGAGCCGTCGGTGGGAGGCTCGTCCCCGGCCCGGTAGTCCAGCCCCAGCAGCTCGCGGTAGAACTCCGCCAGCGCACGGCAGTCCCGCGCATCGATCGCGGTGTGCAGCAGCTCCGGGTACTCCGCCATCGCTCCAGGCTAGAGCCAACTAGGTGCGATTGCCCTTCTTGCCGAGAGTGAGGGTCGGCGCCGGCACGTCCGGACCGAGCGGACCGTCGGGGACGGCGACGTCGTCGGGGTCGGCGAGGGAGAAGGTCACCGGATCGGTGGGCTCGGCCCCGTAGGCCGCCGCTTGCACGGTGTACTCGCCGGGCTCGACCCAGGGCTCGTCGGCCGGGCACTCGGGCATCGACCGGCGAGCGTTCCAGGTGAGGTCGTAGGTGGCCGGGAAGTCGCGGCGGACGACGACCTCGGCATTCGGCACCATGCGCGGGCACTCGCGGGAGGCCCAGACCTCGCCGTCGTCGCCGCTGATGCCGCTGGTCTCGTCGCCACCGCCGACCGCGACGATCTTGACCGCCAGCGAGTCGCTGCCGAGCCCCCAGGTGCAGGCCTCCGACTCCTTGGTCTGGAGGGTCAGCCGGATCGTCGCCGAGCGTCGGGCCACCGCACCCGGCACGGACGGGGTGATCACGATGTCGGAGTCGGCGCACTCGCCTTGCGGCTCGGGTGGCACCGGCGGGGTGGTGGGCTGGTTGGCGGGCGGGACGGTGTAGTCGCTGCTCGGCAGGGGCGTCTCCCCCTGGCTGCCGGTGCCGTTCTGACCGGCGTTCTTGCGCTTCTTGCGCTGCTTCTTCGGGGTCGCGTCCGAGTCCCCCGGCTGGCCGCTGACCTGCACGGCCGAATCGTCCTTGGACGAGTCGTCCCCGCCGCCCCGCACGGCGTTGACGCCGATGAAGACGAGCGCGAGCGCGATGCCGACGACGAGCGCGCGGCGTCGCCAGTACACCGCCGCAGGCAGCGGTCCGCGGGTCGTGGGCATGATGAGCCAACGCTAGCCAGCGACCCGACTCCCACGGCGGAGCCACACCGAGGGAGGATCGGCCGGTGCCCGATTCGCCGCTCCACCCCCCGATCCTCGACTGGTACGACGCCCACCAGCGCGACCTGCCCTGGCGGCGACCCGAGGCTTCGGCGTGGTCGGTGCTGGTCTCTGAGTTCATGCTCCAGCAGACGCCGGTCGCGCGGGTGCTCCCGGTCCACGACGCGTGGCTGGAGCGCTGGCCCACCCCCGCAGCCCTGGCTGCGGCGAGCACGGGCGACGCCGTGCGCGCCTGGGGCCGGTTGGGCTATCCCCGCCGGGCGCTGCGCCTGCATGCCGCGGCGGCCGCGATCACCGAGGATCACGGCGGCGTCGTGCCGGCCGAGTACGACGACCTGCGTGCCCTTCCCGGCGTCGGCGACTACACCGCCGCGGCCGTCGCGAGCTTCGCCTACGGGCGCCGCCACGTCGTGCTCGACACGAACGTGCGCCGGGTCCTGGCCCGGGCGGTCGGCGGCGTCGAGTTCCCCGACCCCTCCCCCACGCGCGCCGAACGGGACACCGCGACCGTCCTGCTCCCCGACGATCCAGCGGTGGCCGCCACCTGGGCCGTGGCGGTGATGGAGCTCGGCGCCCTGGTCTGCACCGCCGCGGCGCCGCGCTGCGACGACTGCCCGATCGCCACCCAGTGCGCCTGGCGCGCGGCCGGCTGGCCGTCCTACGACGGACCACCGCGTCGCTCGCAGGCCTGGTCGGGCACCGACCGGCAGTGCCGCGGCAGACTGCTCGCGGTCCTGCGCGACGCCGACGGCCCGGTGCGCCGCGCCGCGCTCGACGTCGTGTGGCCCGACGCCTCTCAGCGGGAGCGCTGCCTGGACTCCCTCCTCGCCGACTCCCTCGCCGTCCAGACCGGTCCCGACTCCTACTCCCTCCCCTGAGCGCCGCCACCGCCCAAAAATGCGGTGACCCGTCAGCTATAGCTGACGGGTCACCGCAATTTCGACGCCGACCCGTCAGCTATAGCGGACGGGTCGGCGCCGAAGTGGGTCACAGAGCGCCGGCGGCGCCGCCTTCGTTCTCGGCGGGCGGGGCCTTCTTGATGTCGACCGGGCCGGGCTCGGTGGTGCCGGAGTCGCCGGCGCCGATCTCGGCGGCCTCGAAGGGCGGCAGGTCGGGCATCTCGCCCATCTTCTGGCCCTTGAAGGTGAAGGTCGCGGACGGACCCTCGCCCTCGACGTCGACCAGCACGATCTGACCGGGGCCGACCTCGCCGTAGAGCATCTTCTCGGCGAGCACGTCCTCGATCTCGCGCTGCACCGTGCGGCGCAGTGGACGGGCGCCGAGCACCGGGTCGAAGCCCCGGTCGGCGAGAAGGTCCTTGGCCGCCGAGGTGAGCTCGATGCGCATGTCGCGGTCGCGCATCCGCAGCTCGACCGAGGCCACCATGTTGTCGACCATCGCCACGATCTGCTCGCGCGAGAGCGGCGGGAAGACGATGATCTCGTCGACACGGTTCAAGAACTCCGGGCGGAAGTGCTGCTTGAGCTCGTCGGAGACCTTGCTCTTCATCCGCTCGTACGAGCCGGCCGCATCGCCACTCTGGTTGAACCCGAGGTGCACCGACTTGGCGATGTCGCGGGTGCCGAGGTTGGTGGTCATGATGATGACGGTGTTCTTGAAGTCGACCACCCGGCCCTGGGAGTCGGTGAGGCGACCTTCCTCGAGGATCTGCAACAGGCTGTTGAAGATGTCGGGGTGGGCCTTCTCGACCTCGTCGAAGAGCACGACGGAGAACGGCTTGCGGCGCACCTTCTCGGTGAGCTGGCCGCCCTCCTCGTAGCCGACGTATCCGGGCGGGGAGCCGAAGAGCCGCGAGACGGTGTGCTTCTCGGAGAACTCCGACATGTCGAGCTGGATGAGGGAGTCCTCGTCGCCGAACAGGAAGTCGGCCAGGGTCTTGGACAGCCAGGTCTTACCGACACCGGAGGGACCGGCGAAGATGAACGAGCCGCCGGGACGCTTGGGGTCCTTGAGCCCGGCACGGGTACGCCGGATCGCCCGCGAGAGCGCCTTGACGGCCTCTTCCTGCCCGATGACGCGCTTGTGGAGCTCGTCCTCCATCTTGAGCAGCCGGCTCGACTCCTCCTCGGAGAGCTTCACGATCGGGATGCCGGTCGCCACGGCGAGCACCTCGGCGATCAGCTCCTCGTCGACCTCGGCGACCTCGTCCATGTCGCCGGCGCGCCACTGCTTCTCGCGCTCGGACTTGCGCAGCATGAGCTGCTTCTCCTCGTCGCGCAGCCGCGCGGCGGCCTCGAAGTCCTGGCCGTCGATCGCGGCCTCCTTGCGCGTGCGGACGTCGGCGATCTTGTCGTCGTACTCGCGCAGGTCGGCCGGCGCCGTCATCCGCCGGATCCGCAGCCGCGAGCCGGCCTCGTCGATGAGGTCGATCGCCTTGTCGGGCAGGAACCGGTCGGAGATGTAGCGGTCGGCGAGGGTCGCGGCGCTCACCAGCGCCTCGTCGGTGATGGTGACCCGGTGGTGCGCCTCGTAGCGGTCACGAAGACCCTTGAGCATCTCGATCGTGTGCGCGATCGAGGGCTCGGCGACCTGGATGGGCTGGAAGCGGCGCTCGAGCGCGGCGTCCTTCTCCAGGTACTTGCGGTACTCGTCGAGGGTGGTGGCGCCGATGGTCTGGAGCTCGCCGCGGGCCAGCATCGGCTTGAGGATGCTGGCGGCGTCGATCGCGCCCTCGGCCGCACCGGCACCGACGAGGGTGTGGATCTCGTCGATGAACAGCACGATGTCGCCGCGGGTGCGGATCTCCTTGAGGACCTTCTTCAGCCGCTCCTCGAAGTCACCGCGGTAGCGGCTGCCGGCCACGAGCGCGCCGAGGTCGAGGGTGTAGATCTGCTTGTCCTTCAGCGTCTCGGGCACGTTGCCCTTGACGATGTCCTGGGCCAGGCCCTCCACGATCGTGGTCTTGCCGACGCCGGGCTCGCCGATGAGGACCGGGTTGTTCTTCGTGCGGCGCGACAGGATCTGCATCACCCGCTCGATCTCGGTCTCGCGACCGATCACCGGGTCGAGCTTGCCCTCGCGGGCGTCCTGGGTGAGGTTGCGGCCGAACTGGTCGAGCACGAGGGACGACGACGGCGCGTCGCCGCCGCCGGACTGGGCGGCCGCCGCGGCGGTGGACTCCTTGCCCTGGAAGCCCGAGAGCAGCTGGATGACCTGCTGGCGGACCCGGTTGAGGTCGGCGCCGAGCTTCTGCAGCACCTGGGCGGCGACGCCCTCGCCCTCGCGGATCAGGCCGAGCAGGATGTGCTCGGTGCCGATGTAGGAGTGGCCGAGCTGCAGCGCCTCGCGCAGGGACAGCTCGAGCACCTTCTTGGCGCGCGGGGTGAAGGGGATGTGGCCGCTGGGCGCCTGCTGGCCCTGGCCGATGATCTCCTCGACCTGCGCGCGGACCGCCTCGAGCGAGATGTCGAGGCTCTCGAGTGCCTTGGCGGCGACGCCCTCACCCTCGTGGATGAGTCCGAGCAGGATGTGCTCGGTGCCGATGTAGTTGTGGGAGAGCATGCGGGCCTCTTCCTGGGCCAGCACGACCACCCGGCGAGCTCGGTCTGTGAACCGCTCGAACATGCGCATCGCTCCTCAAAATCCGTGGGGCCCCGGCCGCTCCTGGGTGGAGGGAGGGCTACGGGTCTTCTAACCCCGCAGCCAGCCTACGCGTTCCCTCCGCAGCCGAAAGCCCGTCCGCTCATAGCGAACAGGCCTCGGGTGGATGCTCGGCGTGGAGGGCCGGCGTCAGTTGGCGGCGTCGAACGCCTCACGCACCGCGGCGGGGATGCGGCCCCGCTCGGGGACGTCCATGCCGTTCGAGCGGGCCCAGTCGCGGATCTCCGCCGGGCTGGCGCCGCCCGCGGCGGGCGTCGAGCGGCGCGAGGCGCGCCGGGTACCGGCCACCTTGCGGGCATTGCCGACGTAGTTGGCCAGCGCATTGCGCAACTTGGTGGCGTTCTTGTCGTTCAGGTCGATCTCGTAGTTGGCACCATCGAGGCCGAAGCGGATGGTCTCGGTCGCATCGGACCCGTCGATGTCGTCGACGAGGGTGATATTGACCTTTTGCGCCATGGGGCGACCTGCACTTTCGGGAGATGAGTAATTCGCGGCATCTTCTGGCTGTAGGAGGTGTCGCGAGCCGACCACTCCGAGCCGGAAACCACTATGACATATCCCCGATGTTTCGCCGAAATACCAACTCGAGACCCACGTGCGTCAGCCAGGGGCTGTGGTCGGTAAAGCAGTCGCATTCCTGGCGCACCAGATCGGCGAGATATCCGGTCGATATCACCGACACGTCGTCGCCAGCGACCCCCTTTGCGGTGAGTTCAGAGATCATGCGCGCCACGATCCCCTCCACCTGGGCCGCCACGCCGAAGACCATCCCGGACTGGAGGGCCTCGACGGTGTTCTTGGCGATCACCGAGCGCGGTCTGACCAACTCGACCTGGCGCAGTTGGGCGCCACCGCGCCCCAGCGCCTCCAGGGAGATCTCGATGCCGGGGCAGATGGCTCCCCCGATGTAGTGCCCGGAGTCGTTGACGACGTCGAAGGTGGTCGCGGTGCCACCGAAGTCGACGACGACGGCGGGTCCGCCGTAGACCGTGGCGGCCGCGAGTGCGTTGACGATCCGGTCGGTGCCGACCTCGCGCGGATTATCGGTGAGCACCGACAAGCCGGTGCGCACGCCAGGTTCGACGACGACGCCGGGCATGTCGCTGAAATGCCGGGCGAGCATCTCGCGGGCCGTCTGGGTGACCGACGGGACGGTCGAGCACAGCGCGACGCCGTCGATCTCGCCGACGAATCGACCCAGAAGTCCGCGCAATAGCACCGCCCACTCATCGGCGGTGCGATGAAGATCGGTGGAGACGCGCCAGTCGTGGGACACCTCGCGGTCGCGAACCAGCGCCAGCACGGTATGTGCATTGCCGATGTCGACCGCGAGCAGCGACATCAGATCTCCTGGAGATCGAGACCGAGATCGAACACGATCACCGAATGCGTCAGTGCGCCCACCGATATGAAGTCGACCCCGGTGGCCGCCACCTCGCCGGCACGCTCCAGGGTGAGCCCACCGGAGGCCTCCAGGGTCGCGCGACCGCCGGTGATCTCCACGGCCTCGGCCATCGTCTGGGTCGACATGTTGTCGAGAAGGATCTCGGTGCAGCCGGCCTCCAGCAGCTCGCGGAGCTGGTCCAGATCGGTGACCTCGACCTCCACCGGCAGGTCGGGGTAGGCGGCGCGCACGGCTCGATAGGCCGGGACGACGCCGCCGGCCGCGATCACGTGGTTGTCCTTGACCATCGCCTTGTCGGCCAGACCGAACCGGTGGTTGACGCCGCCACCGCAGCGCACGGCGTACTTCTGCAGAGCCCGCCAGCCGGGCAGGGTCTTGCGCGTGTCGAGCACCCGGGCCGAGGTGCCCTCGAGGGCGGCGACCCAGTGCGAGGTGGCGGTGGCGACCCCACAGAGGTGGCTGGCGAAGTTGAGCGCGGTCCGCTCGGCGGTGAGCAGCCCGCGGGTGGGCCCCGCGACGCGCATGACGACGTCGCCGGCGGTGACGCGGCTGCCGTCGGGCAGCCGGTCGGTGATCCGCACGTCGTCGCCCAGCACGAGCGCGAAGACCAGGGCCGCGACCCCCAGGCCGGCCACGACGCCGTCCTCGCGGGCGGCGAAGACCCCCTCGGCACGGGCGTCGGGGGCGATCGTGGCCTCGGAGGTGACGTCGACGGCGTCGCCGGGCAGGTCCTCCTCCAGGGCCCACTCGATGTGGGCGACGAGGTCGTCGACGGGGAGGCCGGCGGCCTCCAGCTCCGCGCGCAGGGGTGCGGGCACGGCGTGAAGCTTCATGACAGTCCCTCATCGGTAGCCGGGGCGGGGTGGAAGCCGACCTCGGCGACGCCGTCGCGCAGCCGGGTGTCGATATGGCCGGCCCACCGCTCGTCGTCGCGCTCGGGGAAGTCCTCGCGCCAGTGCGAGCCACGGGTCTCCTCGCGAAGCATCGCCGCCTCGGCGAGCGCTCCGGAGATGGTGACCAGGTTGGTGGTCTCCCAGGCGGCGAGGTCGATGATCTCGGCGCTCTGGTCCCCGATCCTGTCGAGGTCGGCCGCGGCCTCGGCCAGACCGCCGGCGTTGCGCAGCACGCCCACCTTCGAGGTCATCACCTGCTGGAGCTCACGCCGCAGGTCGCCCGGGACGAGGCCGGTGGGCCGTACGTCGGTCGCCGGCTCCGACCAGGGCCGCAGCTCGGCCGGGAGCACGTGGGCGATCCGGCGGGAGAACACCAGGCCCTCGAGCAGCGAGTTGGACGCCAGCCGGTTGGCACCGTGGACGCCGGAGCAGGCGACCTCGCCGGTGGCGTACAGCCCTGGGACGTCGGTGCGTCCCTCCAGGTCGGTGCGGACGCCACCGGAGGCGTAGTGGCAGGCCGGGGCGACCGGGATCAGCTCGGTGACCGGGTCGACACCGTGCTGGCGACAGGTCGCCAGGATCGTGGGGAACCGCTTGGTCCAGAACTCCTCGCCCAGGTGTCGCGCGTCGAGCCACATGTGGGGGCGGCCGGTCTCGATCATCCGCCGCATGATCGCCTTCGCCACGACGTCTCGGGGCGCGAGGTCGGCGAGCGGGTGGACGCCCTCCATGATCCGGTGGCCCTCGTCGTCGACGAGGAAGGCGCCCTCTCCGCGGACGGCCTCGGAGATCAGCGGCTGCTGGCCGGTGGAGTCGGGCCCCAGGTACATCACGGTGGGGTGGAACTGCACGAACTCGAGGTCGCGCAGCGTGGCGCCGGCCCGCAGGGCCAGGGCCATGCCGTCGCCGGTGGAGACCGCGGGGTTCGTGGTCTGGCTGAAGACCTGACCGAGGCCGCCGCTGGCCAGCACGACCGCGCGGCAGTGCACCGCGCCGACGCCGTCGCGCTGGCCCTCCCCCATCACGTGCAGCGTGACGCCGGCGACCCCGCCGTCGGCGTCGAGCAGCAGGTCGAGCGCGAGCGCGTGCTGGATGACCTCGATCTCGGGGTCGCGGTGGACCGCGGCGACCAGCGCCCGTTGGATCTCGGCGCCGGTGGCATCGCCGCCGGCGTGCGCGATGCGGTCGCGGTGGTGGCCGCCCTCCCTGGTCAGGGAGAGCACGCCGTCGGGATCGTGGTCGAACATCGCGCCCAGCGCGATGAGCTCGCGCACCGCGTCGGGGCCCTCGTCGACCAGCACGCGCACGGCGTCGGCGTCGCAGGCGCCGGCCCCGGCGACCAGCGTGTCGACCGCGTGCTCCTCGGGGGTGTCGCCCGGGCCGAGAGCCGCGGCGATGCCTCCTTGCGCCCACTGCGTGGAGCCGGCGGCGATCTGGTCCTTGGTGACGACCAGGACCTTCCCGATCGCGTCGCTCGGCCCATCGGCGGCCCGCAGGCGCAGCGCCGCGGTGAGTCCGGCGATGCCGGAGCCGACGATGACGACGTCGGCGCGGGTGGTCCAGCCGGGCTCGGGGGCGGTCAACCGCGAGGGCACGTGGCGGGCGGCGTCAGGCATTCGCACAGGCTAGTGGGTGGGGTTGGACACCGTCCGGGGCGACTCAAGCACTCCGGCCGAGCACGACGGGAAGGTTGTCGATGAGGCGGGTCGTGCCCACCTTCGCCGCGATCAGGATCCGCGCCTGCGTGCCGGGCGCCACGGGGCCCTCGGGCAGGGCGGTGAGGTCGGGGAGGGTGAGCGCGAGGTAGTCGAGGTCGACGCCGTCGACGGCGGCCAGCTCCTCGCGCGCCGCGGCGAGCGCCGCCTCGGCTCCGTCGGCCGCGGCGGCCTGCGCGGCGTGAAGGGCGCGGCTGAGCACGAGGGCCCGAGTGCGCTCGTCGGCGTCGAGGTAGATGTTGCGGCTCGACATGGCCAGCCCGTCGTCGTCGCGACGGGTCTCTCCTCCGACCACCTCGACCCCCAGACACAGGTCGGTGGACATCCGGCGGATCAGCACGAGTTGCTGGTAGTCCTTCTGGCCGAAGACTCCGACGTCGGGCCGGACGAGACCGAACAGCTTGGCCACCACGGTGAGCACGCCGCGATAGTGGCCGGGCCGGGTGCGACCCTCCAGCACGTCGCCGAGAGGTCCGGGCTCGACGACCACCTGGGGCGGCCCACCCGGGTAGACCTCCTCGACGCTGGGCGCGAAGACGACGTCGACACCGGCGGCGGCACAGATCTCGAGGTCGGCCTCCAGGGTGCGGGGGTAGCGGTCGAGATCCTCGCCGGCACCGAACTGGAGCGGGTTGACGAAGATCGAGACGACGAGGGCCCCGGCGGCCGGGCTGCCGACCGGGCCGAGGGACTCGCGGGCGCTGCGCATCAGGCTGGCGTGACCGTCGTGGAGCGCCCCCATGGTGGGCACGAGCACCACCGGTGCGCCGGCCGCGCGGTGCTCGGCCAGTAGCCCAGCCAGCTCCGCGCGGGTGCGAGCGACCGCCGGGCCGCTCACGGAGTCGTCTGGGCCGGGCGGGATGCAGCGGCGCGGTCGAGCGCGCCGTTGATGGCCAGCGCGCGGAGCGCGGTGATCCGGCCGTCGGTGACGGCGCGGCTCAGCGTGGCGCGGGCCAGGGCGAGGTAGGTCGGCATGGTGGTGGGGGCCTCGGCGCCGATGCTGTCGAGGTGGGCGCGCACGGTGTTGACGTCGCCGCGCACGATCGGGCCGGTGAGGGCGGCGTCCCCGTGCTCGAGGGCGTTGTCGAGGGCGGCGGTGAGCAGCGGGCGCAGGGTGGCGGCGGGGTCGTCGGCGCCAGCCGCGGCCAGCATCTCCATGGCCTCGGTGACCAGGGTGACCAGGTGGTTGGCGCCGTGCGCGAGTCCGGCGTGGTAGAGCGCGCGACGCGACTCGGCCACCCACATCGCGCGGCCACCGAGGTCGTCGACGAGCCGCCCGGCGAGCTCGCGCTCGGCGTCCTCGGCGGTGAGGCCGAAGACGCAGCCCGAGAGCCGGTCGAGGTCGACCGCGGTGCCGGTGAAGGTCATCGCGGGGTGCAGCGCGATAGCGCGGGCCCCGCGGGCGATGGCGGGGGCCAGCACGGCGAGGCCGTGGCGGCCGGAGGTGTGCACGACGACCTGTCCCTCACGCAGGGCGCCGCTGTCGGCGAGCACGGAGACGACGTTGCCGAGCATGTCGTCGGGGACGGTGAGCAGCAGCAGGTCACAGGCCCGCGCGACGGCACTGGGCTTGTCGACGTCGACGCCGGGCAGCAAGGCCTCGATCCGCCCACGCGAGGCGTCGGACTCACCGGCGACCGCGACGATGTCGTGTCCGGCGGACCGCAGGGCCGCAGCCAGGACGGCACCGACCCGGCCGGCGCCGACGACGCCGATCTGCAACGGGCGTTCCAGGGCGGCAGGCGTGCGCGAGGAGGGGTGCGACATGAGGGAACCTTTCGTTCCAGTCCCTCCGACCACCCGTCCTCGCCGCGTGCGCGTCGGGGCCGGGCCGGGGTGGGTACCGGACGTTGTGCTCGTGTTGTCAGCTGGTGCAACGCCGAATCTACGCGCGCTCATCCCCCCTGGGAACCGGCCGCGACGTGACCCATCCCACGTGGCTTTTGACCGCAGCTGGGCCTATAAGCCGGGCTCATCGGCCATCCCTGCCCGAGGCATCCGGATCTGGGTGCCTCGTGCCCGAACGGCGCAATTGCGCGGAACGGTGCGGGCTACGCGTCAGTAACGGTGCCGTTCGACGCAATTGCGCGGAACGGCACCCCGGGGCGGCTGCCCGCCACCGAGCCTCGCCGGACCGCGTCAGGCCCGAGTCTGGTCGTCGGAGGACACGACGGTTCCGACCTCGAGGGGTCGCGGTGCTTGGGGCAGCCAGGTGCGGGTGACGTGGTCGACGATGTGGACGCCGTCGGGGGCGTGGATCTCGACCACCCCCTCGGGCACCTCTCCGGCGTTGAGCGCGTTGAAGACCGCCCACTCGCGCCGCTTGCGCTTGTTGCGGTGGCTGGTGGCGAAGGAGTCCGGGTCGGTCCAGTGGGCGAACTCGTCGCCGTCGAGGTACTTCAGTTCCACGCACAGCCCGTGCGGCAGGCCGATCGAGCGCACCGGCTTGGGCGTGGTGCGCACCTCCCACTCGAAGGCCTTGGTGAACACGAAGTCGGGGCCGATCGGGAAGCCCCACTCCTCGGCGTTGCGCAGTCCGAGGTCGAGGTAGCCGTGCGAGGTGCCGTCGAGGTAGAGGCCGTGGCGCGGCACCCGGATGATCGACTGGACGTCGCCGATCTGCCAGGCGAGGTCGGCCAGCGAGGCCTCGCCCTCGGCGGTGAGCACCATGTCGCCGTCCCACTTGAAGGAGTAGCGGGTGCCGACCTGGGCGAAGCACCAGTTGTAGAAGTAGGCCAACGAGTGCACCGACAGCTCGTGGACGGCGCGATGCTCGGCTCCGGCACGCGCCACCGTGAACGGATAGGTCGCCAAGGTGAGCTTGTCGGCCAGGCCCGCCGCGGCGGCGGTGTCGGCGGCGACGTCGGGGGTGCCGTCGGTCGAGCCGTTGTCGACGACCAGCACGTGGTCCATCGCGCGGAGCAGCGGCGGCAGCACGAAGGGCAGGGACGGCGCCTCGTCCTTGACCCGCAGCACCGCGGTGCTGCCGCTGCGCAGGCCGCCGGGGCGGAGCCACGGCCAGATGATGTCGAACTCGGTGTGCCCCTCGAGGTTGGCGAGGCCGGTGGGTCCGGCGTGCGCCGTCACGCCCGTTCCTTGCCCGCCAGCTTGCGAAGTCCACGACGCACGGGCGCCGGGATCGCCGCCCGGACGCCGTGTGGGATCCGCTCGACGCCGGTCGCGGCGGCGCCGGCGGTGGGGACGGGTGCGCGGGCCGGCTCGGGCGGCCGCGGCGCGCCGGCGCCGGAGGCCATCTGCCTGCGCGTGCGCTGCTCGGCGTGCACGACCGAGGAGCGCGAGATCGCCTCGGCCTCGGAGTACAGGTCGGTGTAGGCCTGCCGGAGCTCGTCGAGGGTGGCGTGTACGGCGGGGGTGTCGCCGCCGGGCTCGGCGAGGCGGTTGAGCTCCTCCCAGGTCTGCCCGACCAGGTCGTGCAGCTTGGGCGGCAGCCCGAGGTCGGCGAGCGTCTGCTGCATCCGGCGCAGGGACGGGTCGACGAAGCGGTGGCCGTCGCGGATCTGCTCGCTGTTGGCGTGCAGCACGCTCTGCAGGCCGAGCGTCTCGCCGACGTGCATGGTGGCGCGGGTCCAGTCGTCGAGCAGGTCGGCGTACCGCACGAAGACGCGACCGCCGTTTCCGGCGGCGAGGGCCGCGGGGTCGGTGGGGCGGGTGCCGCGCTCGGTGTGCAGCAGCATGTTCAGCCAGGACGCCGCCAGGTGGGCCGAGCCGAGCTTGTTGGCGTAGTAGGTCTGCTTGCTGCCGACCACCTCGGCCGGCGGTCGCAGCATCGTCGCGAACACCGGCTCGGCGCCGGTACGGATCGCCGCGACCCGCCACAGGCCGAGGAACCAGGCGAGCCGCGGATCCTTGATGACCAGCTCCGGGTACCCGCCGTTCCCGGCCGCCCCGCCGAACTGGCTCTCCAGCCACTGCGCCGTCGCGATCCGCTCGGGCTCGCGAGTGCTCACCCGGCCGGTGTCGAACCACGCCTCGGGGCGGGAGTCGGAGACCTGCACGAGCGCCTCCTTGAGGAGCCGGTCGTGGTGGTCGACCACCCATTGCGGCTCTCCGAAGCCCTTGGGGTTCGAGGCATCGGCCACGACCTCGGGCTGCGGCACGTACATGCCGAGGATCTTCATCAGACCGGCCAGCGTGCTGGTGCCGCTGCGGCCGGCACCGGCGACGAAGAGGACCTTGCGCGGGGTGTCGGCGGACTCGACGTCGGCTGCGGCAGGGGCGTCACTCACGGTCGCGATGCTATCCGGGGCTATCCGGTCTCGCCGCCCCCTCCGGCACGCGCTTCACGCTGACCCGTCCGCTATGGCTGACGGGTCAGCGCAGATTTCACGGTGACCCGTCCGCTATAGCTGACGGGTCAGCGCAACTGGCGGGTCAGGGACGAGGGTCATCTAGGCTCGCGGGCATGAGGATCGGGCGGCGCCGGGGCCGGCAGCCGCGGCTCAGCGTGGTGGTGCCCGTCTACGACGTCGAGGACTATCTGGGCCAGTGCCTCGACAGCATCCTGTCCAGCACCTATCCGGAGCTGGAGATCGTGGTCGTCGACGACGGGTCCACCGACGGGTCGGGTGCGCTCGCCGACGAGTACGCCGCCAAGCAGGCGCGGCTGCGGGTCGTCCACACCTCCAACCACGGACTCGGGGCGGCCCGCAACGAGGGACTGCGCCACACCACCGGCGAGCTGGTGACCTTCGCCGACTCCGACGACGTCGTCCCGGCCGGGGCCTACGACGCGCTCGCCCGGCAGCTGCGCGAGGGCGGGTGCGACTTCGTGACCGGATCGATCGCCTGGTGGCGGCCGGACGCGACCGACCCCGCGGAGGTGCTGGTCCAGCCGCCCTGGATGCGACGACTGCACCGCGACCGCACCGACGTGCGGATCGAGGAGGCGCCGGAGATCCTCGGCGACGTCTTCGCCTGGAACAAGCTGTTCACCCGGGCGTTCTGGGACGGCGCCGGCCTGTCGTGGCTGGAGGGTCACCGCTACGAGGACCAGCCGACCACGACCGAGGCGTATCTGAAGGCTCGACGCTTCGGCATCGCCCCGGAGATCGTCTACCACTGGCGGATCCGCACCGACGGCAGTTCGATCACCCAGCAGCGCTTCTCCCTGCCCGACCTCGAGGACCGCTGGCTCACCAAGCAGCTCACCGCCCGCAGCGTCGCCGACCACGGGTCGCCCGAAGTGTCGCGGATCTTCACCGACCGGGTCCTGCCCGGCGACCTGCACCGCTACTTCGTGCTCATCCCCGAGGCCGACGACGAGTGGTACGCGCTGCTGGAGTCCGGCGTGCGCGAGCTGTTCGGATCGCGCTCGCTGACCCACAGCGGGCTGCCACCCGTGCACCGGCTCACCGGCTGGCTCGTGGAGCAGGGACGGCGCGCGGACGCCGCGCACGTGATGCGCCACGTCGCGAGCCTCCCGCCGGGTCGGCGGGTCGCGCGGGTGGAGGACCCGCGCGGGCTACGGATCGACGTCCCCGGCCTCGACCCGGCCACCGTCGACTTCGCGGCCCTCGCGCTGCGGGACCACGAAGCCTGACGGCGGCCGGAGGGCCCGCGGCTAGAGCAGACCCTCCTCGGTGAGGAACGACTTCGCGACGTCCTCGGCCTTCTCACGGTTGACGCTCACCCGGGCGTTGAGCTCGGTGAGGTTCTCGGTGGTGAGCTTGCCCATGAGCGGGTTGAGCAGGTCGGCCAGGTCGGGGTGGGCGGTGAGGAACTCGGTGGAGACCGCCGGCACGAGGTTCTGGGCCGGCTGGATCTGCATGTCGTCCTCGAGCACGACGAGGTCCTGGGACTCCAGGGTGCCGTCGGTGGTGCTGGTCTCGCCGAGCTCGACCTCGCCGTCGATGACCGCCTTGTAGGTCTGGTCGCTGGCGTAGCCGAGCGGCAGCACCTCGGTGATGTCGATGCCGTACTGGTCGCTCAGACCACCCTCGCAGTCCAGGCGCCCCTCGCAGTCGGGCGCGGCCGCGAGCTTGATCGACTTGCCCTTGAGGTCGGACAGCTTGGTGACGTCGTTGTCCTCGGAGTACTTCTTGGTCACGAAGAAGGCGTTGGTGTCGGTGGCCTCGGAGATGTCGAGCAGCGTGATGCCGGCCTCGTCGAGGAGCTGCGCGCCGTCGTCGGCCAGCTGCTGTCCGTCACCGGACTCGAACGGCTTGGCACTGTCGCCGTTCTCGCGGGTGTTGAGGAAGTTGACGATGCCGCCGACGTACTCGGGCACGACGTCGACGTCGCCGGGGAAGGTCGACATGTAGGCATCGCGGGCGTCGACCAGCTGCACCTCGGCGGTGTAGCCGCCGGCCTCGAGCAGCTGCTCGTACATCGAGGCGACCATCGCGGCCTCGGGGAACGACTGGCTGGCGATCGTGACCGCTTCCCCGTCGCTGGCCGGCGGAGCGCTGGACTCGCTGCCGGTGTCCGAGCTGGCGCCGTCGCTCGGCGAGTCGGACTCGTCGTCGTTGGCGAGGTCGTCGCCGGCGCACGCGCCGGTGGCGAGCAGGAGCGTCGCGGTGAAGACCGCGGCGAGGGGGCGTCGAAGATTCATGGGCGTCCTTCTGTGTCCCGCGGCATCTGGACCGCGCGTGTCCGGAACGGGCGGCGCCGCCGCACGTCAGTCGCCGAAGGTCTCGGCTTCCTCGACCTTAAGCGCAGTCACCGACGCTTTCGTACCCCGGCCTGCCTCGGAGTCGTCCGGACGATCGGCGTCGTCGTCCGGTCCGAGTGCGGCCTCGGCGCCCGACATCGGGTCGAGGAGCCGCTGGAGCAGTGCACCGAGGAGCTCCAGCACCAGCGCCACCGCCGCCACGACGACCGCACCGGCCAGGCCCTTGCCGTAGTTGCTGCGGAAGAAGCCGTCGGTGATGACCCGACCGAGCCCGGGCCCGGCGACCAGCGCCGCGATGGTCGCGGTGGCCCACACCTGCACCAGTGCCAGCCGGACGCCGCTGGTGAGCACCGGCATCGACAGCGGCAGCTCGACGCGCCAGAACCGCTGCCAGCCACTCATCCCCATCCCGGTGGCGGCCTCCTTGACGTCGTCGGGGACCTCGCGCATGGCGACATAGGCGTTGGTGATGATCGGTGGGAGCGCGAACAGGGCGAGCGCGACGAGGGTGGCCCCGCCCGCGCGGCCGTAGGGCCCGAGCTCGGCGGTGCCGGGGAACGTGTCGCCGGTCCAGCCCCACGGGTCGGCGATCACGAAGAGCCCCAGCAGCGCGAACGTCGGGATCGCGCGTCCGACGTTGGAGATGTTGATGGCCAGGAAGCCGCCTCGGCCCAGGTGCCCCAGCCACAGGGCGATCGGCAGTCCGACCACCAGGGCGACCACCAGGGCGGTGACGGTGAGCAGGAGCTGCTGCACGAGGAGCGCGAGCATGCCCCCGCTGCCGGTCCAGTTGGCGCCGTCGAGGAGGTAGTCGAGCATGTCGCTGAAGACGGTCATGCCGGTGCCCCCACTTCGTCATCCACGCGGTCATCCACGCGCGAGCGCGTGCGCGGTCTGGAGGTGCCACGATGCGTCCACGGCGTGAGGAGCCACTGCGCGACCACCAGCAGGACGTCGAGCAGCACCGCGAGCACGACGCACAAGATGGCCGCGGCGGCGAGCTCGGCGCGGAAGTTGTTGGTGACGCCGTCCTTGATGAGGTTCCCCAGCCCCCCGTAGGCCACCAGCGAACCCACCGTGGTGAGCGCGACCGTCGAGACCGTCGCGACGCGAAGACCCGCCATGATGACCGGAAGCGCCAGCGGGAGCTCGACCCGGAACAGCAGCCGCGCCGGCCCGTAGCCGAGGCCCACGGCCGCCTCGCGGACGTCGTCGGGCACCGCCCGCAGGCCCGCCAGGATCGCGCGGACCAAGATGGTGAGCGCGTACAGCGCGAGACCGATCACCACCGTGGTCCGGGAGAGGCCGGTGAACGGGACCAGCAGCGGGAACAGCGCCAGCGACGGGATCGTGTAGATGCCGGTACTGACCGCCAGCAGGGGCGTCTCGAGCCGGGACCAGCGCCGCGCGATCAGCGCGAGCGGGAACGCGATGAGGACCCCCAGCACGATCGCGGCGACCGTGATCTGGATGTGCTGGACGGTGGCATCGACCAGGTCGCCGCCGCGATCCTCGAAGTACTGCTGACAGAACCACTCGTTGTCGATCCGGCTGTAACACGGGATCTCGAAGTCCGCTGAGTGCGGCGCGAGTAGGGTCACCACATGCAACCTACCGGCCCGACGGCCGACTCGGGCAGCGACTCGGGCGCAGGCGAGGTCCCCATGATCAGCCTGACCGGCGTCGGGAAGACCTATCCGGACGGCACCGTCGCGGTGCAGGAGCTCGATCTGGACGTGCGTCGCGGCGAGCTGGTCTGCCTGGTCGGCCCGTCCGGGTGCGGCAAGTCGACGACGTTGAAGATGATCAACCGCCTCATCGAGCCGAGCACCGGCACGATCCGGATCGACGGCGCCGACATCATGGACCAGGACCCGGTGAAGCTGCGCCGGGGCATCGGCTATGTGATCCAGGCGGTCGGGCTGTTCCCGCACGAGCGGATCGTCCAGAACGTCATGACCGTCCCGCTGCTCTACGGCGAGTCGAAGGCCACCGCCCGCCAGCGCGCGAACGAGCTGCTCGACCTGGTGGGCCTGAACCCGGGCAAGTACGGCCGCAGGTACCCCCACCAGCTCTCCGGCGGTCAGCGCCAGCGGGTCGGCGTGGCCCGGGCGCTCGCCGCGAACCCACCGGTGCTGCTCATGGACGAGCCGTTCGGCGCGGTCGACCCCGTCGTCCGGGTGCGCCTGCAAGATGAGTTCCTGCGATTGCAGCGCGAGCTCGACAAGACCGTCGTGCTGGTCACCCACGACATCGACGAGGCGGTGCGGATGGGCGATCGGGTCGCCGTCTTCGCCCAGGGCGGCCGGCTCGCGCAGTACGCCACCCCGGCCGAGCTGCTCGCCGACCCGGCCGACGAGTTCGTCGCCGACTTCGTGGGCTCCACCCGCGGACTGCGCCGGCTGACCGTCACCCGCCTCGATCCCGGGCACCTCGAACCCCTCGACGGCGTCCGCACCGGCGACCTGGGCGCGGCGATCGACCTCGACTCCTCACTCGAGGAGGCGCTGGCCGCGATGCTGCGCGAGGATCGAGGCATGATCGCGGTCAAGGACGGACCGCGGTTCGTGGGGGTCCTCACCCCGAACGGCGTGCATGCCGCCCTGCGCGCCTCGCTGGCCGATCTCGAGAACGAGCGGGAGTCCGCCGCCGAGCGGCCTGCCACGCCCGCTCCGGGGCCCGACCTGGAGAAGTGAGGGTCAGTCCACCGGCACGTCGCGGTGCCAGGACTCGGTGACATACGACGTCGTCCAGCCCATCGACTCATAGAGGCCGGTCGCGCCGGTCTCGGAGTCGGCGTCGACCTCGAGCCCGACGCGATCGCGGCCGCGGCTCGCGGCGTCGGTGATGATCGTGCGCAGCAGCCCCTTGGCCACACCGCGCCCGCGGGCGGCTTCCCGCACGCCCAGGTAGGCGACGTAGGAGCCGTCGGGACCGTCGTTGGTGTGCGAGACGGTGCCGATCAGGGCGCCCACCGGCTCCAGGTCGGCATCCTCGTGCACGTCGTCGTCGCCGACGAGCTCGGCAAGCCACCAGTGATCCCACCGGTGCCCGGGGCTCTCGCGAATGCGGTGCACGAACTCCTCGAAGGTCTCCTCCCAGGAGTTGAAGTGGTCGCGGAACGCCTCCTCGAGCACGTCGTGCACCGCGCGGAGGTCGCGCTCGTCGGGCATCCCCGCGTCCACACCCGACGTCGCGGCGCGGACGCGACGGAACCGGACACCGCGCCCCTCCCACGACTGCGTCGAGGGCACCAGATCGGTCTCCTCGGCGCCCACCGGTCGGCTCATCTGCCACCAGGTCCGCACCCGCGTGAACCCGGAGTCGGCGAGCCATCCGGCCTGGCGCTCGTCGTCGGCGTAGGTCCCGGTGTCGATCTGCTGCACCGAGAGTCCGCGGGCCGCCCCCACCGAGCGAGCCTGGGCGACGGCCCACTCGATGATGACCTCGGAGCAGGCGCGCGCGGTGTCGTCGTCGAGGCCTCGGTCGACGATGTCGAGCAGCAGCATCCGGCCGCCCGCGCGGTCGTGCACCCCTCCCCAGGCTCGGATCGCGCCGTCGGCGTCGCGGATCACGAGGTTCTGCCGGGTCCGAAGAGCCGGCGCGGAGACCTCGACCAGGACATCCTCCACCGACGAGCCGGCCCATCCGCGCCCCTGCCGTTCGTGGTCGCGCAGCAGCCGGGTCAGCCCGGCGAGGTCGAACCGGTCCTCCGGGTCGGGCTGCCCGACGTGCCAGCCCGAGGGCAGGGCCGGGTGGGTGTCGACGAGGTCACCGACGAGGGCGCCGGGATCGGTCTCGAAGCGGGATTCCTCGGAAGTCACAGCAAGCCATTGTGCCGGACGGCGTCTCGACGGTCCGGCGGTGATCCCCAGTCGGATCAGGCGTGCTTGCGATCCTCGACGTGCGAGCTCTGCCAGGCGTTGAGCTCGGCCTGGACCAGGTCGAGCTCCTGCTCGAGCTCGGCGACCCGGACGATCGCCATCGCGGCGCGCTCCTCGGCGTCGGCCAGGCGCGCGGCCTGGCGCTCGCGGTTGGCCGCTGCGGTCTTGGCCGCGGCCCGGTGGCGCTCCTGCTCCTTGCGCGCCCGCGTCCGCTCCTCGGCGAGCTGGTCGCGCGCGCGGGTCACCTCCGCCGCGGCGTCGGCGAGCCGGGTCTCCAGCCGGCCGATGGTGGCCTCGTGGCGGGCGATCCGGCCGGTGGTCGAGACGACGTACAGGGCCTGCTCGGCCGTGCGCGTCTCGGTGAGGTCGGCGTAGTCGCGCGCCTGCTGGGCGCGGTCGCGCGCCCAGTCGCGGCGGGTCTGCAGGACCTCGGTGTGGACGATGCGGGTGGCGACAGCACCCAGGAGCGCGGCGGCGACGGCCGCGCCGATGGCCACCCCCAGGGAGCCGGCGAGTGCGGCGACCGCGGCGGCAGCGACAGCGAGCGCGACGAGGGCGACGGCGACGAGGACACGCGTCGAGCGTCGGCGGCGGCGAGACGGCGGGACGCCGGCGGCCGAGGCGGGGTATGCGGAAGGGGAAGGCATAGCGTCAGGCTAGTTGTCGGAGGCCTCCGAACGGACGCGACACGCTCGCTCCAGCAGCAGCGACGTGACGACGACCAAGGCGCCGGCGAGCCCCGCGAGCCCGGCTCGGAGGATGCGTTGATCGGCCAGCTCGGACGGGTCGCCGACCCAGCTGGCGGCGTAGCCGAGATATCCGCCGCCTACCAGTCCGCCCACGTAGGCGCAGGCGCGAGCGAGCACGAGCCGGTTGACCGCCTGGTTCGGCGCCAGTCGCTCCCGCCGCACGTGGACCGCGCGGTAGGTGACCCAGGCCGTCCAGCCGAGGATCGCCGCGACCAGGAAGAGGGCCAGCGGCTGGGCCCACGAGACCAGTGGCGGCGTCCCGGAGCGGGCGGTGACGGTGTGGACGAGCCAGCCGAGCACGAAGCCGACGATCGCCCAGATGACAGGGACGTGCGGCGGCGTGGGGCGTAGGGAACCGCCGTCGGGGCGCTGGTCGTCGGGGCCCTGCTGCTCCTGCCGCTCGTGGTCCAAGCCGGTCCCGACTACTCGACCTCGAGAACGAGGTCCTCGCGCAGGGTGAGGCCGTCGACCCCGGTCTTGTCGAGCAGGATCGCGATGGGGCCCTGGCCGGGCAGCTCGGCGTCGGGCTCGAGGTCGTGCCAGGGCTTGAGCACGAAGGCGCGCTCGTGGGCGCGCGGGTGCGGCAGTCGCAGCGCCTCGGTGTCGCTGCGGCGGTCGCCGACGACGATCAGGTCGACGTCGAGGGTGCGCGGCGCGTTCTCGGTCTCGCTGCGCTCCCGGTCGTAGGCGTCCTCGACGGCCAGGGCGCGGTCCATGAGCCGGTTGGCGGCCAGGGTGGTGTCGGCCAGGACGACGGCGTTGAGGAAGTTCTGGGCTCCTGGCGGGCAGTCGACCGGCACGGTCTCGTAGACCGGCGAGACCCCGGTGACCCACACGTCGGGGGTGTCGGCGATCGCGTCGACCGCGCCCTGGAGGCTCGCCATCGACTCGCCGAGGTTCGAGCCCAGCGCGATGACGACCCTGCGGATGGGTCGCATCTCTCCGGTGAGGGTGTCCGCATCGATGATGTGCGGGTTGGGGGTCTCAGTCACGGGGGACCTCGCGCTCTCGGGTGATCGTCAGCGCGACGTCGGCGAACGTCGCGTCGAGGGGGGCTTCGGGCTTGTGGACCGTCACCTGAACCCATTCAACACGAGCGTCCAAGAGACAGACGTCCGCGATCCGTTGGGCAAGGGTCTCGATCAGGTCGACCGGGTCGTGCTCCACGGCGGCTTGCACCGAAGTTCCGAGACTTCCGTAGTCGACCGTGTCCTGCAAGTCGTCGGAGGCGGCCGCGGGCCTGGTGTCGAGGCCGAGCACGAGGTCGATGACGAACCGCTGACCGTCGCGTCGCTCGAAGTCGAAGACCCCGTGGTGGCCCCGGCACTCGAGTCCGACCAGCGCGAGCCGGTCGACCCGATCCGGGGTCGAGGTGGGGGTCATCGGGTCCGTTGCCACACGCTCAGCACATCACGGGTGCCCCTGACGTCGTGCACCCGGACCCCCCACACGCCCCGTTCGGCCACCACCATCGTGAGGGCGTGCCCCGCGATCTCGCGCTCGGTCACCGGACGCGGGTTGCCGTCGGCGTCGGCGAGGAGCGAGCCGAGGAACGACTTGCGGCTCGCGCCGACCAGGAGTGGCAGGCCGAGCCTGCCGGGCCCGTCCGGGCGCCCGAGCGAGGCGACGAGCTCCCAGTTGTGCTCGGCGCTCTTGGCGAAGCCGAGCCCGGGGTCGAGCACGATCCGCTCGTCGGGCACGCCCGCGGCGCGGATCGCGGCCACCCGCTCGCCGAGCTCGCGCACCACGGCCGCGACCACGCCGCCCGGCTCGTCGTAGACCGCGAGGTCCTGCATCCGGTCGCTGTGCGCCCGCCAGTGCATCGCGACGTAGGTGGCCTGGGACGCCGCGACGACGTCGAGGATGGCCGGATCGGCGAGCCCGCCGGAGACGTCGTTGACCACCTGCGCGCCGGCGGCGATGGCGGCCGCGGCGACCTCGGCTCGCATCGTGTCGACCGACACCCGGGCGCCCTCCGCGGCGAGCGTCTCGATCACCGGAATGACCCGGTCGAGCTCCTCGGAGACCAGCGGGCGCGTGGCCCCCGGCCGGGTCGACTCGCCCCCGATGTCGAGCAGGTCGGCGCCCTCGGCCCACAGCCGGCGTCCGTGCGCGAGCGCGGCATCGGTGTCGGCGAACCGGCCACCGTCGGAGAAGGAGTCGGGCGTCACGTTGACCACGCCCATGACCACCAGACCCATGGGATCAACCTAGTGGTCGGCCCGCCCCGGGATTTCCCCGGTCGACCGGGGAAGTCTGAACTTGTCGGGCGAAATATCGGCCCCCCAGTTCATGGATCGGCCGCCCAGTTCAGAGATCGGCCGCCCGGTTCATAGATCCCCGGTCGACCGGGGAAACCTGAACTTGTCGGGCGAAATATCGGCCCCCCAGTTCATAGATCCCCGGTCGACCGGGGAAATCCCGCCCGCGTGGACCGCAGCCGGGGAGAGGCGGCCTCAGCGGCGGTGGATCAGGGCCATCGCCTCGGCGCGGGTGGCGGGGTCGGTGCGCATGGTGCCGCGGACGACGGAGGTGATGGTGCGCGAGCCGGCCTTGCGGACGCCGCGCATGGTCATGCACAGGTGCTCGGCCTCGATCACCACGATGACGCCGCGGGCGCCGAGGATGTCGCTGAGGGCGTCGGCGATCTGGGTGGTGAGGCGCTCTTGCACCTGGGGCCGCTTGGCGTAGAGGTCGACGAGGCGGGCGAGCTTGGAGAGCCCGGTGATCTTGCCGGTGGTGGCCGGGATGTATCCGACGTGGGCGACGCCGGTGAAGGGCACCAGGTGGTGCTCGCACATCGACCACAGCTCGATGTCGCGCACCAGCACCATCTCGTCGTGACCGAGGTCGAAGGTCGTGCTCAGCACGTCCTCGGGACGCTGGCGCAGGCCGGCGGTCAGCTCGGCGTAGGCCCGCGCGACCCGGGCGGGGGTGTCGCGCAGCCCCTCGCGGTCGGGGTCCTCGCCGATCGCGGCGAGGAGCTCGCGGATCGCGGCCTCGGCCCGGGGCTGGTCGAAGTCGGGCACCTCGGACGGGTCGCGGTCCGCCCGGTCGATCGGGTCATCCATCGAGGCAGCTCAGGCTGGCGGGGTCGGCGTGATGCCGCCGTCGAGACCGGGATCGCCGTGGACGTCGCCGCCGGGCCCCGGGGGCGTCACGATCGCGCCGGCGTCCTCGGGGGTCTTGGCCAGGCCGTTGACGGCCGCACGCTCGCGGATCGCCCGCGGGATCTCGACCGGCGGGATCGCCGAGGGGTTGCGCGTAGGGGAGCCCGTCCACGCCGGCCGCTCGGGCCGACGCTTGAGCGCCTTGAAGATCTCGGCGACCTGCTCCTTGTCGAGGGTCTCCTTGTCGAGCAGCGCGAGCACGAGCGCGTCGAGGACGTCGCGGTTGTCCTCGAGGGCGTCGAAGGCCTCCTGGTGGGCGGTGGTGAGCAGCTTGGTGACCTCGTCGTCGACGATCGCGGCGACGTCCTCGCTGTAGTCGCGCGAGTGCCGCAGGTCGCGGCCGAGGAAGGGCTGGCTGTTGTCGCTGCCGAGCTTGATCGCGCCGAGCCGCTCGGTCATGCCGTACTGGGTGACCATCGCGCGGGCCAGGTTGGTGGCCTTCTCGATGTCGTTGCCGGCGCCGGTGGTGGGGTCGTGGAAGATCATCTCCTCCGCGGCCCGCCCGCCCAGCATGTAGGCGAGCTTGTCGAGCAGCTCCGAGCGGGTCTGGGAGTACTTGTCCTCGTCGGGCAGCACCATCGTGTAGCCCAGGGCGCGCCCGCGCGGGAGGATCGTGATCTTGTGCACCGGGTCGGTGCCGGGCATCGCGGCGGCGACCAGTGCGTGGCCGCCCTCGTGATAGGCGGTGACGAGCTTCTCCTTCTCGCTCATCAACCGGGTGCGGCGCTGCGGGCCGGCGATCACGCGGTCGATCGCCTCGTCGAGGGAGGCGGCGTCGATGAGCTTCTTGCCGCTGCGGGCGGTGAGCAGGGCGGCCTCGTTGAGGACGTTGGCCAGGTCGGCGCCGCTGAACCCTGGGGTGCGGCGGGCGACGTTCTCGAGGTCGATGTCGGGGGCCAGCGGCTTGCCGCGGGCGTGGACCTGCAGGATCTTGGTGCGCCCGGAGAGGTCGGGGGCGTCGACCTGGATCTGGCGGTCGAAGCGGCCCGGGCGCAGCAGGGCCGGGTCCAGGACGTCGGGACGGTTGGTGGCCGCGATCAGGATGACGCCGCCGCGCACGTCGAAGCCGTCCATCTCGACCAGCAGCTGGTTGAGCGTCTGCTCGCGCTCGTCGTGGCCGCCGCCCATCCCGGTGCCGCGGTGCCGCCCGACGGCGTCGATCTCGTCGATGAAGACGATCGCGGGGGCGTTCTCCTTGGCCTGCTCGAACAGGTCGCGGACCCGGCTGGCTCCCACACCGACGAACATCTCGACGAAGTCGGAGCCGGAGATCGAGTAGAACGGCACGCCGGCCTCGCCGGCCACCGCCCGCGCCAGCAGGGTCTTGCCGGTGCCGGGCTGGCCGTAGAGCAGGACGCCCTTGGGGATCTTCGCGCCCACGGCCTGGAACTTGGCCGGCTCCTGGAGGAACTCCTTGATCTCGCCGAGCTCCTCGATCGCCTCGTCGCACCCGGCGACGTCGGCGAAGGTGGTCTTCGGCATGTCCTTGGAGATGAGCTTGGCCTTGGACTTGGCGAACTGCATGACGCCGCGTCCGCCGCCACCCTGCACGCTGTTCATCAGCCACAGGAACAGCAAGATGATCAGGACGAAGGGGATGAGCGTGGCGAAGATGCTGGTGAGCAGGCTGGGCTGCGGGTTCTCCGAGGTCGACTTCTCGATGCTGCCGCCGTTCTCCTTCAGCCTGGAATCGACCTGCGCGATGATCCCCTGCTGCTGTCCGAGCACGTAGAACGACTCCACCTTGGAGCCGGAGTCGCGAGCGCCGTCGACCAGCGTGGCCTCGATCTTCTGCTCGCCGTCGATGAAGGTGATGTCCTTCACCTTGTCCTCGGCGATGTACTGCTGCATCCGAGAGGTGGGGATCTCGTCGTAGCCGCCACCGGGGGCCAGGAACTGGAGGGCGAGGACGACGGCGACCACGGCGACGGCGATCCAGACCCAGGGGCCCTTGAAAATCCGCTTCACGACAACTCTTTCACAGCTAGTGCGCCGTACTCCGACAACTCATCGGCAACTGGTGGCGACTCATAGTCAAGTACCCGACGGTACAGGGGCGCCGGGCTCCCGCCATTCTCGCAGGCGGGTGGCTGAATCGCCGGATCGGCCGGACCGAGCCGGACCGCGAGACCGACGGGTCAGCTGTAGACGTGCAGCGCGAGGGTGCCGATGTCGCGCAGATTGCGGTAGCGCTCCTTGTAGTCCAGGCCGTAGCCCACCACGAACTCGTTGGGGATGTCCCACCCGACGTACTTGACGTCCACCGGCATCTGGAGCGCCTCGGGCTTGCGCAGGAGCGTGCAGATCTCCACGCTCGCGGGGTTGCGGGAGCCGAGGTTGGCGGTCAGCCAGCTCAGGGTGAGGCCGGTGTCGATGATCTCGTCGACGATGACGACGTGGCGCCCGCTGATGTCGGTGTCGAGGTCCTTGAGGATCCGCACGACCCCGCTGGACTTGGTGCCCGAGCCGTAGGAGGAGACCGCCATCCAGTCCATCTCGACGTGCCGGGTGAACGCGCGGGCCATGTCGGCCATCACCATCACCGCGCCGCGCAGGATGCCGACGATGAGGAGGTCCTCGCCCTCGTAGTCGCGCTCGATCTCGGCGGCCAGCTCCCCGATCCGCTCGTGGATCTGGGCTTCGGTGAAGAGGACGTTGACGAGGTCGCTGTCGACGTGGGCTGCGTCCATGTACGGAAGCCTAGTGGTGTGGGTGGCCGCCGGCGGACCCGGTCAGTGCGGCGCCTCGGTGGGCCGGAAGCGCAGGTGGGTGCGGTCACGATAGGCCGTGACCCGGCCGGGGAGCTGGACCTGGCCGCGCACGTCCCCGGCGACCAGGGCCACCAGGGCCGTCACGTGCACGTGGAAGAGCTCCGATGCCGGACTGCCCGCGGCGAGGGCCGCCAGGCGCACGACCCGGGAGCGGATCGCCTCGGGCTGGCCGGCGAGCGATTCGACGTCGATGCCGTCCTCGCCCCTCACCTCGAGGAAGGCCAGATCGGCGAGGTCGTCGAGGGCCTCCATGTCGGGGCGCAGCAACTGTCCGGTGCGGGCCAGGGTCGCCGCGACCCCCGGGCCGAGCTCGCGCTCCAGCGTGGGCAGCACCGTGTGCCGCACCCGCGACCTGGTGAACCGCGGGTCGGCGTTGTGCGGGTCGGTCCAGTACTCGATGGCCTCCGCCGCGCAGGCCTGCTCGGTCTGGGCGCGGGTGACGTCGAGCAGCGGGCGGCGGAACACCCCGAAGCCGGGGCGCATTCCGGCGATCGAGCGGCCGCCACTGCCGCGAGTGAGGCCGAGCAGTACGGTCTCGGCCTGGTCGTCGAGGGTGTGTCCGAGCAGGACGGTGTCACTTCCGGCGCTCTGGGCCACCTGCTCCAGGACGGCGTAGCGCGCCTCGCGGGCGGCGGCCTCGACGCCGCGTCCGTCGGTGCGGACCTCCACCCTCGCACCGACGGTCTCGTCGGCGCCGAGTCGCGCCATCTGCGCGATCACGGTGTCGGTGTGCTCGGCGGAGCCGTCCTGCAGGCCGTGGTCGACGACAGCGCCGACGACCCGGCGACGGGTGGGCTCGTTGCGCGTCTCGAAGACGGTGGCCGCGAGCAGGGCGAGGCTGTCGGCGCCACCCGAGCAGGCCACCACGATCGGCCCGTCGGGCGAGCGGCGTTCGGCCGACGACGTCGTCGCCAGGTCCCGGCGCACGGCGAGCCGGACCGCCGCCACCGCCGGGTCGAGGGTCACAGGACCCGGGTGATCCAGGCGTCGGGGTCGGAGATCTCGGCCTTGGTGGGCAGGTTCTCGGCCCGCTCCCACACGGCGTTGAACTCACTCATCCCGACCTTGTCGACCACGGCGCGCACGAACTTCGCGCCGTCGCGGTACTGCGCCATCTTGGCGTCCATGCCGAGCAGTCGGCGCATCGCGCGGTCGAGCGTGCCGACACCCTTGCGGCGCTGGTTGAAGCGGCGCCGAATCGTGGCGACCGTCGGGATGACGCTGGGACCCACGCCGTCCATGACGACGTCGGCGTGCCCCTCGAGCAGCGACATCATCCCGGTGACGCCGTCGAGGATCGCGCGCTGCTCGGGCGTGCTCATCAGGTCGACGAGACTGACTCCGGACATGCTGCGAGGACCGCCACGCACCGTCTCGCCGACCTTCTTGAGGGTGTCCTCGATGCCTCCGGGCCCGACCGACTCCGCGAGGGTCTGGACCTGCGTGTAGAGGTGGTCGCGCATCCACGGGACGGCCGTGAACTGCACCCGGTGGGTCTCCTCGTGCAGGCAGACCCACAGCCGGAAGTCACGCGGCTTGACGTCGAGCTCCCGCTCGACGTGGACGATGTTCGGGGCCACGAGCAGCAGGCGCCCGTCGGGGGCATAGAAGGGGTCGAACTGCCCGAGCACCTTCCCGGCGAGGAAGCCGAGGACTCCGCCGACCTCGGCGCCGGTGACCCGCGAGCCGACGGCCAGGGTGAGCCCCTTGGGGGTGCGGCGTTCGGTGAGCTTGTCGACCAGCGGCCCGAGCAGGTGCTTGAAGGCGTCGGCGTTGGCCTGGATCCACCCGGGGCGATCGACGACCAGGACGGGGGCATGGTGGTGGGGGGCTTCGAGTCCGGTGAACTCACGCACGTGGGCGGTGGAGGTCTCGGCACCCTCGCGCAGCTCGACGACGGCGTCCTCCGCCTCGGTGCGGGTGACGCGCGGCCCGTCGCCGGCGACTCGGCCGGCCACCCGGACCGCGAGGTCCCAGTCGATCATGTCGCGCGCGGCACCGGAGGTCATGCCTTGAACCTACCGGGAGGCCGATGTGTGCCACGACGGCCGACGATCGGGCCGCGCACGCATCGATCACGCGACGAGCACACGCCGAGACGCACCGAGGCCCGCTGGCGCGCGGTTCCCCGACGACGCTCGAGCGGGCCCCTCCCGGATGGTGCTGGCCGATCCGCGTTCCCCCCAGATACGCGGATCCACCGGTGCTACGACACTACGAATCGCCGTCCACCGAAGGTTCACAGAAGACCCACAATGGATCCACCGTTCGGTAACAATGAGCGACCCGCTATGGACGAATCACCGGAACTGCCGTGTCGGAAGAATTTTCAACCATCGTTGCCGGAGCGGTCTCAGCCGCCGCAGGCACACGCACCGAGGGCGCCGGCCGCGCTGTCCATCGCAACGCGCGCATCGAGGCTCTTCTCGAGCTTCACGCGGTCGGCCATCATCACGAAGACCATCACCGTGCCGTCGACACCGGTGGTGATCCCGGCCAGCGAGGTCACGTTGCTCAGCGTGCCGGTCTTGGCCCGCACCCTGCCCAAGGCGGCCGACGGGCCCTCGGTGAGCCGAGTCGTGAGCGAGCCGGTGAAGCCGGCCACCGGCAGTCCGGTCAGCACCGGACGGACCTCCGGGTGCTCCTCGCTGGCAGCCAACCGCAGGACGTCGACCAGGACGGCGGGGTCGAGCCGGTTGGCACGGGAGAGGCCGCTCCCGTCGTGCAGGGTGGAGCCGCGCAGATCGATCCCGGCCTCGCGCATCAGGGTCCGCACGCCGACCCGCCCGGCGTCGAGGCTGCCCTCGTCGGCGGTGGCGAGGCCGATCTGGCGCAGCAGGACCTCGGCGCCGTCGTTGTCGCTGACGTCGAGGACCCGCTCGACGATCTGCCCCAGCGGAGCGCTGTGGACCGAGGCGATGGACGGCAGGTCCCCGGCGATGCCGCGCTGCGGCTGCCCGACGACGGTGATCCCCTCGGCACGCAGGGCCTCGACGAACGAGACGCCCGCCTCCAAGGTGGGATCGGAAACCCGGCCCAGCCCGGCGCGGACCCGTCCCTGGTCGACCCACAGAGCGGTCGTCGGCGCGGCCTCTCCGGTGGAGACGTAGCCGGGCTCCCAGGTGGGGCTCACCGACGGCCCGGAGAACAGCGAGTCGTCGAGCACCAGGCGCACCTTGCGGCGGCCGTCGGCGCGCAGCGCCTTCGCGGTGCGTTGGGCGAGGTCGGCGAGGGTGGCCCGGGCCGGGTAGGGCCAGGCGGCGCCGTCGAACTCGGTGGGCCCACGCTCGAGGTACGGGTCGCCGCCGCCGACCAGGAAGATCCGGTTGCCCTGCGCGCGGACGTCGGTGGTGAAGACGTGGTCGGGCCCCATCGCGAGGAGCGCGGCCGCGCTGGTGACCACCTTGGTGGTCGAGGCCGGGATGGCCAGGCCGTTGCCGGAGGAGAAGGCGTCGGCGTCACCGGCGAGGGACCCGACGCGAATCAGCAGATGACGGCCGAGGTCGCGGTCGCCGAGGTAGGGCTGCAGCGCGGCGCGGACCGCGGCCGGATCGACCCCCGCACGCAGGGCCGACTGACCCGCGACCGGTCGCGGCGCGACGACGTCGGGCGCCTCGATGCCGGTGGGCGGCTCGACGGTGACCGGATCGGTCGGGTCGGCGCCGGGTGAGGACGGATCGGCCGTCGGCTCTCCACGCCAGCGGTCGATGAGGTCGTAGTGCCACACGAGTGCGCCGCCGGCACCCAGGAGCAGGACGAGCAGGAGCACCAGCGTGCCGCGCAGTGCTCCGCGGTCGCTGCGAGCAGGACCGTGTGATCGGTCACTCCCGGCCATCTCACTCCACCTCCCGCTGCGCGAACCGGGCCATTGTGCGCGACACTGTGCCTGCGGCCGTCATCGGCCGCCCGCAGACATGCGAAGACCACGGACCGGAGGATGCACGTGCTGGAGTTCGACGTACTGGTGGAGATCCCCAAGGGCGAGCGCAACAAGTACGAGGTCGACCACGTGTCCGGCCGGATGCGCCTCGACCGGCTGCTGTTCACCTCGACGCAGTACCCGACGGACTACGGCTACATCGAGAACACCCTGGGCCTGGACGGCGACCCGCTGGACGCGATGGTCCTTCTGCAGTCCCCCACGTTCCCAGGGTGCCTGATCAAGTGCCGCGCGATCGGCATGTTCCGGATGACCGACGAGGCCGGGGGTGACGACAAGGTGCTCTGCGTCCCGGCCACCGACCCGCGCCAGGAGCACATCCGCGACATCAGCCACGTGCCGAAGTTCGATCGGCTCGAGATCCAGCACTTCTTCGAGGTCTACAAGGACCTCGAGCCCGGCAAGTCGGTCGAGGGCGCCGACTGGGTCGGCCGCAGCGAGGCCGAGGCCGAGGTGCTCGCCTCCTTCCAGCGGTTCCAGGACAACCCGCAGCCCCACTGATCCGAGGCGAGTCGGCGCCTGCCGGCGCCGGCTCAGGGACTGGCCGGGGCCAGCAGCGCCGGTGCCCGGAGGAGCTCAGGCGGGATGGCGAAGGCGTCGACCAGGTCGCCGGCGAGCGGCCGGAGCTGGCGGTTCAGCGAGTCGACCTCGCGCGTGATCGCCTTGCTGCGCTGCGAGGAGAGGCGGCCGTGCTCGAGGAACCAGGCGCGGTCGGCCTCGATGCCCGACAGCGCGTGGAGATCGCAGAGCAGGCCGAGGGCGACCTTGACGTCGCCGTCGGGCGTGGCGCGGACGCGCTCGACGAAGACCTCGAGCACCTGACGCTCCAGATGCGCCCGTGCCGCCGCGATCAGGTGCGGCTGGACGCGGGAGAAGACCTCGCCGGCTGCGAGCCCGCCGTCGATCCCCCGCTTGAGCCGCCGTGCCGCGGCGGCAAGGGTGTGCTCCTCGCGGTAGCGATACATGGCGCGCTGGTAGTCGGAGTCGAGCAGGCCGGCCTCCTGGTCCCAGTCGTCCCCACCGGGCAGGACGTCCTTGATCCGCTCGAGCCAGGTGTGCACCCCGGCGCGCTCGATGGTCGTCTCGACGCCCAGCGAGGCGACGTAGCGGACCAGCTCGATGCGATCCATGTCGCCGAACGCCTGCGCGTAGTCGGTCAGCAGCCCCTTGGCCACCAGCTGCAGCAGCACGTGGTTGTCGCCCTCGAAGGTGGTGAAGACGTCGGGGTCGGCCTTGAGTGCGGCGAAGCGGTTGACCGCCAGGTAGCCGGCCCCGCCGCACGCCTCGCGGCTCTCCTGGATCGTGCGGGTCGCGTGCCAGGTGGCCAGCGCATTGGTGCCCGCCGCACGCGACTCCAGTCGCCGGCGCGCGGCCTGGCGTTCGGCGTCGACGTCGCCCCCGCCGTCCCCGGCCGGCTCGGTGAAGCTGTCGTGCAATTGCGCGACGAGCTCCTCCTGGGCGAAGTGGAGCGCATAGGTGCGCGCCAGTAGCGGCAGGAGCCGTCGCTGGTGGAGGCCGTAGTCGAGCAGCAGCTCCTCCCCCGCGTCGCTGCCGTCGGCCCCGAACTGTCGTCGTTGCAGGGCGTAGCGGACGGCGATCGCGAGTGCGACCTTGCTGGCGCTCAGGCTCGCGCCGCTCACGCTCACCCGGCCCTGGATCAGGGTGCCGAGCATGGTGAAGAAGCGCTTGTTCGGATTCTCGATCGGGCTGCGGTACTCGCCCTCGGCGCTCACTTGGGCGAACCGGTCGAGCAGCACCTCGCGCGGCACGCGCACGTCGGTGAACCAGAGCCGGCCGTTGTCGACGCCGTTGAGGCCCATCTTGTGTCCGTCGTCCTCGATCCGGACGCCGGGGGCCGGCTCGCCGTCCACTCGGATCGGCACGAGCAGGGCGTGCACGCCGTGCGCCTGACTGGCGACGACCAGCTGCGCGAACACCACCGCGAGCTCGCCGTGCGCGGCGGCGTTCCCGATGTAGTCCTTGCCGGCTTCCTCGCGCGGGGTGGTGATCACGAACTCGTCGGTGTCGGGGTCGTAGGTGGCCACGGTCTCCAGGGCCGCGACATTCGACCCGTGGCCGGTCTCGGTCATGGCGAAGCAGCCCAGCAGCTCCCCGGAGGCGATCCGGGCCAGGTAGCGGTCGTGGTGGCGCTGCGTGCCGAGCTGGAGCACGGCCCCGCCGAAGAGCCCGAACTGCACGCCGACCTTCACCAGGACCGACAGGTCGCCGAGCGCCAAGGTCTCGAAGGCGGCCACCGAGGCGCCGACGTCGCCCGCGCCGCCGTAGGCCACCGGGAAGCCGAGGCTCGTCTGCCCGGTCTCGGCGAGGGTGCGCACCAGCTGGAGGACCCGCTCCCGGAACTCCGGCGTCGGCAGCTCCTCGCGGTAGACCAGGATCGAGGCGTGCTCGGCGATCCGTTCGCGGACGGCGCGGCGCAGATCGCCGTGAGGGCCGTCGAGCAGCGTCGTGAGCGCCTCGACGTCGACGCGGTCCGGAGGACCGGCCGGGGTGGGCGGGCCGGTCTGGCCGGTCTGGTCGGTCTGGGCGGTGAGAGGAGGAGCGTCGGTCGCCATGACATCACGCTACGTCGGGCAGCGGGCAGACCTTGGAGGTCGAGCAAGCCGGGAGGGCTGAGGAACGAAGCCGCGACCGGCGAGACGCAACCCTCGCAAGCCTCCGGAGGTTGAGCAAGCCGGGAGGGCGAGGAACGAGCCCGCCTGACAGTCGGCCGCCGACGAAACCTCCCAACCGACCTCGCCACGTTGGCAGGCACGGTCGCCGGGGTTTCGTCGGCGCTCGCTGGCGCTCGCTTGCTCAACCTCCGGCGCGGTGGCTCGGAGGTTGAGCAAGCCGGGAGGGCGAGGAACGAGCCCGCCTGACAGTCGGCCGCCGACGAAACCTCCCAACCGACCTCGCCAACGTTGGCAGGGACGGTCGCCGGGGTTCGATCAATCAACGAGCGCTCGCTGGCTCAACCTCCGGCCGGGCCGGACGGTCGTCGCGCCCCGGCCTCAGGGTCGGGCGCGGAAGTTGGGCGTGATCCAGTAGTACATCGACTCCTCGACGACCGGGCGGCCGGTGCGGGGGGCGTGGATCATCATGCCGTCGCCGACGTAGAGCGCCACGTGATAGATCGAGGAGGGGCTGTTCGAGGAGCCCCAGAACAGCAGGTCTCCGGGACGCAGCTCGGACGTCGAGACGGGCGTCGACTGCTCGTACTGGGCCACCGAGTAGTGCGGCAGCGAGATCCCGCCGGCCTCCCAGGCGCGCATGGTCAAGCCGGAGCAGTCCCAGGAGTCGGGGCCGTCCGCGGCCCACACATAGGGCTCGCCGAGCTGGGCGCGGGCGAAGGCGATCGCGGCCTGGGCGCCGCCGCTGGGAGCCGGCGGCGGGGTGCTGGTGCCACCGGTGTCGCTGGTGTCGCTGGTGTCGCTGGTGTCGCTCGTGTCGCTCGTGTCGCTGGTGTCAGCGGCATCGTCGGAGGCGCCTGGTCCTGTGGCCGGCTCCGGCTGCGGATCGTTGCTCGGCTGGTCGTTGCCGGGCTGGTCGTTGCCGGGCTGGTCGGCGGGCTCGGGGCTCGGGGCGCTCTGCGCGTCCTGGGCCTCCTGCGCCTCCTGGGCCTGCTGCTCGGCGGCGGCCGCCTGGGCCGCCGCCAGCTGCTCGCGGCGGCGACGCTCGGCGGCGCGCCGCTCGAGTCCGGCCTGACGCTGCTCGGCCAGGGCGACGCTGATCCCCTGGAGCCGGGCGAGCTCGTCGAGGAGCTCCCCCTTGCGGGCGGAGACGGCGGTGGCGCGGGCGGCCGCGGCGTCCTGGGCGGCCTGCGCGTCGGCGCGGGCGGCGTCGGCGTCCTCGAGGGCCCGGTCCGCCTCACGTTCGGCGGCGTCGGCCTGGTCGGCAGCCTCGGCGGCGGCGGCCTGCGCGTCGACGAGCGCGTCCTCCTGGGCGCTGAGCGCCTGGGCGCCGAGCCGGTGGGTGTTGAGACGGTCGACCAGGCTCTCCACGCCGTCGGCCTCGGAGACCGCCGACAGGGCGGCCAGGTCGGAGCCGGTGGTGTAGCGCGAGACCACCGCGCGACCGAACAGGGTGCGCAGTCGCTCGACCTCGGCGTCGGCCGCGACCTGCGCCTCGCGGGCGGCGTCGGCCTTCTGCCGGGCCTGCGTGGCCGCGTAGCGGGCGCCGTTGTAGGCCTCGGCGGCCTGGGCGGCCTCGACCGAGGCCTGCTCCAGGTCGGCGTTGGCCGCCGCGAGGTCGGCCTGCACGGCGGCGACGTCGCGCTCGCCGGCGCTCACCGCGTCCTGGGCCTCCTGCACCTGCTCGCGGGTCGGGATCGGCGTCTCGTCCTCGGCGCTCGCGGTGCTCGCCGAGAGGCCGACGAGGCCACTGCACACGATGACGCCGGCGACACCGGAGGTGGCGAGGGGACGCAGGCGCAGCGACAACAGGCTCAACTTGAGTCTCACGAGTCACAACCTCAACAGAAGTTTCCGAAAGTCACAAGTCGTTCGGCGTGTCGACTTGACAGACTACATCGTTGTAATTCGAAAGGACGTCGAGCGCAGCGGTGATCACCCCTCCCGATCGAGCCGATCCCGGGAGGGGACGTGACGTCCCAGAACTACGCGCTGCCCTGGCGGGCGGCGCCGCGACCGGTCGCGCCGGGCTCGACGACGTCGACCGGCCCAGCGTCCTTCGTCCGGGGCCGCGGACGCCCGTGCCGGTCGAAGCGGATGCCCGCGGCGAGGCCGCCGAGGTAGAAGGAGACCAGGGCGAGGGTGATGCCGGCGATGTCGTCGGAGATGTAGTGCCAGCCGAAGTAGAGGGTGGCGATCACGGTGAGGCCGAAGTTGACCCAGAAGATTCGCTTGAGGATCACGCTGCGCACGGTGAACTGCACCATCAGCGCCCACAGCAGCGTGATGCCGCAGTGCAGGCTGGCGAAGCCGGCGACGGAGTTGACGATCCCCTCGACGCCCTGGCCGTCGTAGCCGCCGTAGAGCACCAGGTCACGCGACCGGTCCAGCGAGCGGATCAGGTCGGTGGTGCCGGTGTGCGCCAGGTCGGTGTAGCCGGGCACGTAGTGGAACGCCGGACCGAGCGTCGGCAGGGCGTAGTAGGTGGCGGTGCCGATCGACCATGCCAGGCACTGGGAGATGACGAACCAGTAGCCGTAGCGCAGGTTGCGCGACCACACGATCCAGGCCATCACCGCCAACGGCACCATCGGCACGAACAGCAGGTAGATCGTGGAGAGCACGTGCGCCGAGATGTGGGTGCCGAGGAGGTCGTGCAGCAGCGGGCCGGGACGGTGCCCGAAGACCAGGGCCTTGTCGACGGCGTTGAGCTCGCGGTCGAACATGTCGTCGGGATTGTCGAAGGACCGGACGAAGGGCAGCGCCGACTTCAGGTTCCGGTAGCTGACGTAGGTGACGTAGAAGGCCGAGACGCCGAGGGCGACGAGGAGACCGCGTTGCTTGGTCCAGTGGGTGCGCAGCCGTTCGCGCACGACCGGCAGCATCGCCGAACGTCGTAGCCGGGAGTCCCACAGCATCCGCGGCACGATGTCGAGGATCACCGTGATGCTCAGCAGCAGCGGCAGCCGGATCCAGGACGGGCCCAGGAAGGAGCCCTCGGGGTCGAGCAGCGGCCGGTCGTAGCGCGCGGAGACCAGCCAGGCCAGGATCCCCATGACCGCCGCGACCCCGATCAGGGTCAGATAGGCGCGGCGGTACACCCGGCCATCCTAGTGTTCGACTGGTACGCCGATGGTCGCGAGGCGGGCGGGCTCCACGGCCAGCGCCACCGGCTCCCCGGGCGCGGCCGCCGTACCGGGGGTGGCCACGGCGTCCACCTCGCCGATGCCCTCGACGTCGACGACGAGCCGTACCTGGTCAGGTGTGGCCCGCGACGTCCGCACCACACCGGTCAGCCGGCCGGCCTCCGCCCGCGTGTCGCCGGGCCGGGCCACGGTGAGCGCCGAACGCCGTAGGGCGACAGCCGGCGCTGGGGGCAGCCCGGCGGCGCGGAGCACGGCACCGGCGGCGGCACCGTCGAGCACGCGGGCGTAGCCGAGGAAGAGAGCCGTCTCCTGGTCGGCGGGGGCAGCCCACACCTCGCCGATGGCGCCCTGCTGCACGATGCGGCCCTCGCGCATCACCACGAGGCGGTCGGCCAGGGCGAAGGCCTCCTCCTGGTCGTGGGTGACGACCAGCGTGGTGGTGCCGGACTCGCGCAGGATGCGGTCGAGGTCGCCGGCCAGTCGTTCCCGCAGGCCCGCATCGAGCGCCGAGAGCGGCTCGTCGAGCAGCAGCAGCCGCGGATCGGCGGCCAGCGACCTGGCCAGCGCCACCCGCTGCCGCTCGCCGCCGGACAAGGTGGCCGGGAGGCGGTCGGCGTAGCCGTCGAGACCGACGAGCGAGAGCAGCTCGGCCACCCGCGCGGTGAGGTCGGGCGCCTTGCGCAGCTTCAGCGCGTAGCCGACGTTGCGGGCCACGGTGAGGTGCCCGAAGAGCTGACCGTCCTGGAACATCATCGCGAACCCGCGGCGATGGGTCGGCACTCCGGCCAGGTCGACGCCGTCCCAGGAGATCGTCCCCGACGACGCGGGCTCGAGTCCGGCGACCGCGCGCAGCAGGCTCGACTTGCCGCAGCCCGACGGCCCGAGCACCGCGACGACGCTGCCGTCGGGCACGGTCAGGCTCGCGTCGCGCACGGCCGGTACGCCGTCGTAGGTGACACCGAGATGGTCGAGGGTGAGCACGTGAGTCTCCTACCAGGCTCCGAGTGCGGGCACCCGCAGTCGTTCGACCGCGAGCAGGACGACGGCGGTGGTCGCCGCCAGCACGACGCTGGCGGCCAGGGCCATGCCGTACTCGGCGGCCCCGGGACGCCCGATGAGCTTGAAGATGACGACGGGGAGGGTCGGGTGGTCCTCGCGCGCGAGGAAGGAAGTCGCCCCGAACTCCCCCAGCGACACCGCGAACGCGAAGCCGGCGGCAGCGAGCAGCGGGCGCCAGACCACTGGGACGTCGACGGTCGTGAAGGCGCGCAGCGCGCCCGCCCCCAGCGAGGCGGCCGCCTGGCGCTGCCGGTCGTCGATGCCGGCCAGCACCGGGATCAGCGTCCGGACGACGAGTGGGAGCGCCACGAGTGCCTGCGCGATCGGCACCAGCAGCGGCGAGTCGCGCAGGTCGAGCGGGCCGCGGTCGAGGGTGATGAGGAAGCCGAACCCGAGCGTGACCGCCGAGACGCCGAGCGGCAGCATGAAGAAGCCGTCGAGCACGCCGCGGACCCGTCGTTCGGCGCGTGAGTGCGAGCGGCGGGTCACCACGATCGCGACCAGCAGGCCCAGACCCAGCGACATCCAGGTGGCGTCGACCGCGGTGCGCAGCGAGTTGCCCAGCGCCTCGGTGACCGGGACGACCAGGCTGCCGTCGCCCCGCGTGCCCAACGCGCGGTACGACGCCAGCGACCAGCCCTCGCCACCGGGCGCGCGCAGCGAGCCGAGCACCAGCGCGAGGATCGGCACGGCCACGGCGACGAGCAGGGCGCCGGTGAGCAGCACGGCCGCGACGTCGCCGCGCCCCGGCCGACGCGCCCGCGCCGTCGTCCGCGCCACGACCGCGTCCGGGACGGCGCGGGCCCGGCCCGCGACGACGAGCAGGCCGACCACGACGACGAGCTGGACGATCGAGAGCGCCGCGGCGCCGGACAGGTCGAGGAAGTCGGTGGTGAGCAGGTAGATCTCGGTCTCGACCGAGGCGTACCGGCTCCCGCCCAGGGTGAGCACCACACCGAAGGCGGTGGCGCAGAACAAGAAGACGACGCTGGCCGAGGATACGATCGCCGGGCGCAACGCCGGCAGGGTGACGGTGCGCAGCACGGTGAGCGGCGGGGCACCGAGGGCGGCGGCGGCCTCGGCCGGACGAGGGTCGAGACCCTCCCAGGCGGCTCCGACCGTGCGGATCACCACGGCAACGTTGAAGAACACCAACCCGAGCACGATGCCGGTCGGAGTGCCGTCCAGGCCGAGGAAGCCGAGCGGCCCGCCGTCCCTGAGCAGCTGGCGGAAGGCGACGCCGACCACCACGGTCGGGAGCACGAACGGCACCAGCAGCAGGCCGCGCACCAGTCCTCGCAGCGGGAACCGCAACCGGTAGAGGACGTAGGCCGCGGGCAGGCCCAGCAGCACGCTGAGCACCGTGCCCGCGACCGCCGTCCAGAGCGTGAACCACAGCACCCGGTGGGTGCGCGGCCTGGCGAGGACCTCGGCCACCGCTCGGGGATCGAAGCGGCCGTCGGGCCACAGCCCGCGCTCGATCATCCCGGCCACGGGCAGCACGAAGAAGACCGAGAGCACCGCCACCGGCACCGCGGCCAGGGCGATCAGCCCGAGGGTCCGCCGACCCGAGCGTGCGGCGCTCACGACGTCCGGCTCCTCCTCATCGTGGCGTCACCGGGTGGTGATGTCGTTCCACTCCCGCAGCCAGTTCTCCCGCTCGGCATCGATCTCGGCAGGGTCGAGAGAGAGCGGCGCGTCCGGGCGCTCGACGTGCGCGGTCCACTCGGCCGGCAGATCGATGCGGTCGACGGTGGGGAAGACGTACATGTTCTCCGGGAGCGCCTCCTGCACGGCAGGGCTGAGGAGCCACTCGACGACCTTCGTGGCGCCCTCGGGGTTCTCGGCGCCGGCCAGGACGCCGGCGTACTCGACCTGGAGGAAGCAGGTGTCGAGCAGGGCGCTGGTGGTGCTGGTGTCGCTGCCCTCGGCGACGGTGAAGGCCGGGCTGGAGTCGTAGGAGACGACGATCGGCCGGTCGCCGTCGCCGCCGCCCTGGGTGAAGTCGACCTGGTAGGCGTCGGTCCAGCTCGACGCGATCGAGGTGTCGTTGTCCATCAGCCGCTTCCAGTAGTCGGGCCAGTCGTCGCCGTACTCGGCGATGGTGGCCAGCAGGAAGGCGAGGCCCGGGCTGCTGGTGGCCGCGGACGGGGTGACGAAGAGCCCGCGATAGGTCGGGTCGGCGAGGTCGTCGAGTGACGTGGGCGGCGCCACGTCGTGTTCGGTGAACCACGTGTCGTCGATGTTGACGCACACGTTGCCGTTGTCGATCGGCGCCAGGGAGTGCTCCTCGTCGCCGGGCAGCGCGTACTGGGAGACGCCCTCGGGCCAGGCCACCGCGCCCGGCTCGAACACACCCTCGCTCAGCGCGCGGCTGCCGAAGGTGTTGTCGACGCCGAACGCGACGTCGCCGATCGGGTCGTCCTTGGTGAGGACCAGCTTGTTGGTGAGCTCGCCGGCGTCGCCGCTGGTGCGGATGTCGAGCGTGAGGCCGGTGTCGGCCTCGAAGTCGGCGATCAGATCGTCGGGCAGGCTGAACGAGCCGTGGGTGACCAGCACGACCTTCGGCCCCTTGCTCGCGTCGTCGGTGCCGCCGTTCTTGTCGTCGTCACCTCCGACCAGACTGCAGCCGGTGGTGGTCAGGACGATCGCCGCCGCGAGGGCCCCGGCCCGTCGTCCGTATGCATACCTCATCTGGACTCCCTTCGCCGGTCCTAACCGGTGCAGGTTCGGAGGGTCTGCGGATCGTCCGCACTCTCAGCACGCGCTCGTGCTCCCCTGTCTGTGCGGCCAGAGTACCGGCCGCTCTCCCCCGGCCTCGACGTGGGAGGCTGCGCGCGTGCCCAGCCTCCGCCACCAGCTCCTCGCCGCCGTCGTCCCGAGGCTTCGCGGTGCCGACGCGGGGCCGTTCGACGCCGACGCCGAGCGGGCCCGGCTCGAGCGCGAGCACGCGGAGCTGGAGGCGGCCGGCCGACCGTTGCCGACCAGCTGGGTGCCCGGCTTCGAGCGTCGCTACGAGGTCACCACGACCGAGCAGCCGTTCCCGATCCACACGATCCGCCGGCGCCGCACCGACGGCGCAGGCACCGGCCGGCACGCGGCCCGCACGACGATCTACTACCTGCACGGCGGTTCCTACGTCGCCGGGATCGATCCGGCGCACGTGCGCTACGCGACGCGGCTGGCCGACCGGCTCGACGCCGACGTGGTCATGCCCGACTATCCGCTGGCTCCCGAGCACACCTGGCGCGACAGCCACCGAGCGCTGGTCGACGACCTCGCTCGCCGCACCGCCGGGCGCGACCGGGTCGTCGTGGTCGGCGACTCGGCCGGCGGCGGGCTGGCGCTCGCGGTGACGATGTCGTTGCGTGATCTGCGCGGCCACCTGCCGGCCCGGCTGGTGCTGCACGCGCCGTGGGTCGACCTGACCGCCAGCACGCCGGAGACCTACGAGCTCGACGCGATCGATCCGTGGCTGCGCATCGACCGGCTCGACGTGCTCGCCCGCTGGTGGGCCGGAGATCCCGACGACCTGGCGCGGCCCGAGGTCTCCCCCGCGCTCGGCGACCTGAGCGGCCTCCCGCCGACGTTGATGCTGTGCGGCACCCGCGACCTGCTCATGCCCGGCTGCCGGCTCCTCGCCGACCGTGGCGCCGCCGTCGACTGGCCGCTGACCTACCTCGAGGCGCCCGGCCTCGTGCACGTCTTCGGGCTGCTCCCCGGGATTCCCGAGGCGGCGCGAGCCTGGCGCCACACGATCGACTTCCTGGAGGCGGCCCCGCGATGAGCCCGCACTGCACCGCCGTGTCCTTCGACGATCTCAGCGCCGCCCGGCTCTACGACGTCGCCCGCCTGCGCCAGGCGGTCTTCGTGGTCGAGCAGGAGTGCCCCTACCCCGACCTGGACGGTCGCGATACCGAGCCGGGCACCCGCCATGTGCTGCTGCTCGACGACGAGGAGCTGATCGGCTACGCGCGGGTGCTCGACGACGGCGCCGAGTGGCGCATCGGCCGCGTCGTCCTCGCCCGGCCGGCTCGCGGCCGCGGTCTCGCCGACGTCCTCATGCACACCGCGCTGAGCGTCTGCCGCGACCGGCCCGTCGTCCTGGACGCGCAGTCGCCGCTCGCTGACTGGTACGCCGGCTTCGGCTTCACCGCCAGCGGCCCCGAGTTCCTCGAGGACGGCATCGCGCACCTGCCGATGCGCCGCGAACCGTGACGGGGTGCGGGCGCTCGGCTTGTTACTGACCGTTGTGAGTACTGACCTGCTCTTGTAAGCGCAGGTCAGAGGTCACAACGGTCAGTAACAAGCCGCGCCGGCCCTGCGGTACTCGACGACGCCGTCCACCTCGCTGGTGGCCAGATCCCCCCGTGCCACGAGCAGCGCGAGGTGGGCCTGGGTCTCCATCACGGCCATGCCGGCGTTGAAGGGGTCGAGGGTGTCGAAGGGGTGGTGGTGCCGAGTCCAGCCGAGCCGGGAGGCGACGTCGCGAGCGGTGGCCACGCCGTCCTCGGGCACGGCGGCGAGGCTGTCGGCGAGCCGGATGTCGTGGTGCTCCAGGAGCTGGGCGACCCGGGCGTGGCTGGAGGGAGCCACCGGGCCGTGGGCGGGAAGCAGCGCCAGGTCGGGCAGCGCCTGGACCTTCGTGAGCGAGGCCAGGAAGTCGCCGAGCGGCTGCTCGGGCAGTGGCAGGGTGAAGCCGATCGAGGGGGTGATCGTGGGCAGCACGTGGTCGCCGGAGAACAGCAACCCCGCGGCGCGGTCGGCGAACACGTAGTGGCCCGGCGTGTGCCCGGGCGTGTGGACGGCGTCGAGGTTGCGGGCACCGATCGCGATCTGCTGGTCGTCGGTGAGCCAGGACGTCGGCGGAAGCCAGCTGTGCGGGTCGGACCCGGGCCCGCCACCGGGACCGCCACCGGTCCAGTGCGAGGCGATCTCCGCGGCGCCGGCCTTGACCAGGGCCTCCTGGAACGGATTCGGGTCCGGCGGCGCGTCGCGCATCTGCCGGACGAAGTCGACCGCCGGCCCCTCCTCGCGGCCCAGCGCGACGTCGACGCCGAGCTCCTCGCCGAGCGCGCGGGCCATCGTGTAGTGGTCGCGGTGGGAGTGGGTGACCAGGAACCGGCGGATGTCACCGAACCCGGCGCCCATCGAGCGCAGGCTGCGGTCCAGGACGTCGCGGGCGACGTCGATCTGCCAGCCGCCGTCGATGAGGGTCAGGCCGCTGCCGGCGTCGTCGGTGGTCTCGATCACGTAGACGTTGACCGCGCGCAGGCCGTCCATCGGAAGCGGGAGCGGGATCCGGTGGATCCCCGGGGCCACCTCCCACGCACCCTCGGCCGTCCAATGCTCCCCGGAGTCGGGTGAGACGGCGTAGGCGGTCGGCGTTCCGGCATCATCAGACACGCCAGCGAACCTACGCGGTCGCCGCGAGACGATGGGCGGGTGTCCATCGACGACGTCGTCCGCCGACTCCGCGCTGCGGGCTGCGTGTTCGCCGAGCAGGAGGCGACGCTCCTCGTCGAGGCCGCGGACGACGACGCCCACCTGCGCCGCCTCGTGAGTGCCCGGAGCGCCGGGCGACCGCTGGAGCACCTGTTGGGCTGGGCCGAGTTCGACGGGCTGCGGATCGTGGTCGCCGACGGTGTGTTCGTCCCGCGGCAGCGGACCCGGCTGCTGGTCGAGGTCGCGGCGGCACGAGCACCCAGGGGTGGCGTCGCCGTCGACCTGTGTTGTGGAAGCGGTGCTCTCCTGGTCGCGCTGGCAGCACGCCGGCCCGATCTCGAGGGTCACGCTGCGGACCTCGATCCCGCCGCGGTGGCGTGCGCCCGGCAGAACCTTCCTCCCGAGTGCGTGCACGCGGGCGACCTGTTCGACGCGCTTCCCGCCCGGCTGCGCGGCCGGATCGACGTCGTGGTGGCCAACGCGCCCTACGTGCCGACCGAGGCGATCGCGGCGATGCCGGCCGAGGCGCGCGACCACGAGCACCGGATCGCGCTCGACGGGGGCACCGACGGCCTCGACCTGCACCGCAGGGTGGCCGCCCACGCGGCGCGCTGGCTCGGGCCCGGCGGCCTGCTGGTCATCGAGGTGGCTCCGGCCCAGCTCGTCGCGGCGGCCTCGCTCTTGTCGACAGCGGGCTTCGACGTCGAGACGGTCACCGACGACGAGCGGGACGCGACCGCCGTGCTGGCGACACTCACCCGCGCTCGGAACGCTCGCTGATCGCTCGATCCCACGCGTCGTTGAGGGCCTGCAGGCCCTCGACCAGAACGGCGGTGGCCTCAGGGCCGAGCGCGTCGATCGCGGCCTGGATGGGCTCGGCGCGGATCCGCGCGTCGTGGTCGAAGGCCTCACGCCCTCGGGTCGTGGGCCGGATCAGCAGGCTGCGACGTCCCGCCACCTCGAAGCGCTCCAGCATGCCGGCGGAGATGGCCGCGTTGACCTGGCGGTTGACGGTCGACTGCTCGAGCTCGAGCTCGGTCGCGAGCACTCGGAGGGTGCGGGGCTCCCCGTCGTCGAGCAGGCGCAGGATGCGCCACGCCGAGTTCTCGAGCCGGGCGCCGGGGTGCACCGTGGCCCGGCGCTGCTGGAGCCGGGTGAGCTCGTCACCGAGAGCCACCAGCTCAGCGGGATAGGAGTCGGTCACGGTGGAGGATTGTGGCAGAGGCCGCATGTATGTGTACGGTACATATTCGTGGATTCCCGTCATTCGCGCGCGCTCCTGACCGTCGTCGTCCTGTGCTTCGGCGGCATGAGCGTGGCGCTCACCCAGACCCTCGTCATCCCGATCCAGGGCGAGCTGCCCGGACTGCTCGGGACGTCGGTGGCCAATGCGGGCTGGGTGGTCACGATCACGCTGCTCACCGCCGCGGTGGTGATGCCGATCGGCGGCCGGCTCGGCGACCTGTTCGGCAAGCCGCGAGTGATCACCGCGAGCGCGGCGATCCTCGTGATCGGCTCGATCGTGTGTGCGCTGTCCGACTCCCTGGTCCCGATGCTCATCGGGCGCGGACTGCAAGGCATGGCGATGAGCTTCATCCCGGTGAGCATCGCTCTCATCCGCGAGATCGTGCCCGCCGACATGGCCAACAGCGCCATCGCGGCCGTGAGCGCCACGCTTGGCGTCGGCGGCGCCATCGGTCTTCCCCTGTCCGCCTGGGTGGCCCAGACCTTCTCCTGGCACGCGCTCTTCTGGATGTCGGCGATCCTCGCCGCGGTGCTCACCATCGCCGTGCTCACACTCGTGCCGCAGGTCCACGACGGCCAGGGCGGACGGGTCGACGTCGGCGGTGCCGTGCTGCTGGCCGTCGGGCTGGTCGGCGTCCTGGTGGGCGTCTCGAAGGGCTACGAGTGGGGCTGGACGTCGCCCGGCACGCTCGCCTCGATCCTCGGCGGGCTCGTCGCGCTGGTGCTCTTCGGTCTGTTCGAGCTGCGCCAGAGCGAGCCGCTGGTGGACCTGCGGGTCACCGCGCGTCGTCCGGTGCTGCTGACGAACCTCGCCGCGGTGGCGATCGGCTTCGGCATGATGGCGCAGTCGATCGTCGTCCCGCAGCTCCTGGAGCTGCCGAAAGCGACCGGTCACGGCCTGGGCCAGTCGGTCCTCGAGGCGGGCCTGTGGATGGCTCCCGGCGGTCTGGTGATGATGGCCTTCGCCCCGATCTCCAGCAAGCTGATGACCGGCGTCGGCGCGAAGCGGACCCTCATGCTCGGCGCATCGGTGCTCGGCGCGGGCTACCTGGTGGCCTTCTTCCTCATGAACGCCCCCTGGCAGCTGCTGATCGCCTCGGCCGTGGTCTGCGCCGGGGTCGGGATCGGCTACGCCGCGATGCCGACGCTCATCTTGAACTCGACCCCGGAGCACGAGGCCGGCTCGGCAGTCGGCGTCAACGCCCTCATGCGCTCGGTCGGCACCACCGTCGCCGCCGCGGTGATGGTCTCCATCCTGTCGGGCTCGATCAACGCGATGGGGGTGCCGAGCCGCGACGCCTACGAGCTGTGCTTCCTGGTCGGCGCCGTGGCGGCGTTCGTCGGGGTCGCGATCACCGCGCTCGTGCCGCAGTCGCGCCGCAAGGACGCCGACGCGGACGCCGTCGAGGGCGAGCTTGACGAGGCGCTGCCCGCCTGACCCGCTGCCTGACGCTGGGCCCGAAACCAACCGGAAAACTCCGCTCCCGGAGGGCTCGGGAAGCGCCTACCGTCTGAGGGCATGACGGTCACGCATGGGATGGACACCGCGGCCGGGCTCACCGCGGGCGCGCAGCTGGAGTCCGGTTCACAGGAGATCGTGCGGATCGCCACCTCGGTCGGGCAGGCGCTCTACGCCTTCGACTGGTACGGCACCGACGCCGACGACACCCGGTCGACCTGGGACGGCACCTACCGACCCGACCTGGACGCGGTGGCTGCCGCCGTCGCCGAGATCGCGCGACTGATCAAGGCCGAGGCGCAGGCTCAGGACGAGGCCTCCGGCGAGGCCGCGACCACGGCAGGGGCCGGCGCCCTCGGGTTCTCCGGAGCACCCGCCGGCGCGCCCGACCCCCAGACCCAGAGGCTGATCGACCGCGCCCGCGCATCGGGACTGAGCGGAGACGCGCTCAACCGTTACACCCAGCAGCTGGCGGCGATGACCCCCGCCGAGCGCGCGGCCCTCGACCCGGCCAACTTCCGCGGCCCCCAAGCCGTGCAGCCCGACGGCACCACGTGCGGCTCCTCGAGCCTGGTGATGTCGCGGATGATCAACAACCCGGCGTACGCGATGCAGGTGATCACCGGCTACGACCCGACGACCGGGCAGACCACCGGGGGCACCGCGCAGGACCGCTTCGCCGCGGAGGCGCTGGCGATGCACGAGCGCACCAACGCCTGGCACGACCGCGACGGACACCTCCAGCCGGCCTGGCCGATGGGGCTCGGCACGGCTCCCGGGCCGCTCGCCAACGAGATGTCCGCCCCCGGCGGCTCCGGCGTCCCGGGCACGCAGTACGACGTCGACTACGTGCGCTGGGAGAACCCCGGCTCGAGCTACGACAAGATGCTCGCCGCCACGCAGGCCGGCCACACCGTCCCGGTCTACGTCGGCAACAACATCCACCCCGGACACATCGTGCTGGTCACCGGCGCCGACGCCAACGGCAACCTCACCTTCTACGAGCCGGGCGGTGGACAGACCGTCACGGTCAGCCGTCAGCAGTGGGAGTCCGGCCAGATCTCGCTGGGCGGCTGGGACAAGCCGTGGGCGATCGTGACACCTCGCAACTGAGCGAGCCGCGACGACGGCGACGTCGTCGGCCGGGTTCGGCGTTTCGTCGGGCGAGACGAGCCTCGGAGGTTGAGCAAGCCGGCGAGTGAGGAACGAACTCGCCGGCGCCGACGAAACCTCGCAACCGACCTCGCTGGCAACGCTGGCAACGACGGTCGCCGGGGTTTCGTCGGCGCTCGCTGGCGCTCGCTTGCTCAACCTCCGGCGGCGGGGCCTTCTCGATCGCCGGCGATCCGGGCGGGGTCGAGCAGCTGCGCGAGATGGATGGAGGGACGTTCGCGCAGGTCGGCGATCTGGGTGCGGCACGAGAAGCCGTCGGCGAGCACGAGGGCGTCGGGGGTGGCGTCGAGCGCGGGGAGCAGGTTCTGCTCGGCGACCGCCACCGACACCTCGTAGTGGCCGATCTCGACGCCGAAGTTCCCGGCCAGGCCGCAGCACCCGGCAAGTCGGGTGACCGTGGCCCCGGTGGACGCGAGCAGGGCGGCGTCGGCCGCCCAGCCCATGACGGCATGGTGGTGGCAGTGCGGCTGGGCGACCAGCGTGGTGCCGGACAGGTCCGGCGGGGTCCAGCCGGGGGTCTCGGCGAGCAGCTCGGCCAGGGTGCGGGTGGCGTCGGCGACGACGCGGGCGTCGTCGTTCGCCAGCAGCTCGAGCGCGTCACTGCGCAGGACGCCGGTGCACGAGGGCTCCAGCCCCACGATCGGGACGCCGGCGCGGGCCTCGGCAGCCAGCGCCGCGACGGTGCGGCCCAGGATCTTCCTGGCCGCGTCGAGCTGACCGGTGGTGATCCAGGTCAGGCCGCAGCACAGGCCGGCGTCCGGGAGCCGGGGCGCGTAGCCGGCGTCCTCGAGCACCCGGAAGGTGGCCTCGGCGACCTCGGGATCGAAGGAGTCGCTGAACGAGTCGACCCACACGATCACCGGAGTGCCCGCGGTCGAGCGGGAGACGTCCCGACGACGGAACGGCACCCGCGCGAACGCCGGCACCGAGCGACGCCCGTCGACGCCGGCCAGCCACAGCGCGAGCCGGCCGATGATCGGCAGCCGCGGCATCAGGTTCGCCAGGCGGGGCGCCCGGCCTATGAGCTTGGCCCAGAAGGGAAGGCGTCCCAGCGTGTAGTGCGAGCGGGGGCGGAGCCGGCGCCGGTAGCGCTGGTGCAGCGCCTCGGACTTGTAGGTGGCCATGTCGATGCCGGTCGGGCAGTCGGAGGCGCAGCCCTTGCACGACAGGCAGAGGTCGAGCGAGTCGTGCACCGCGGGCGCGTCCCACGCGAGCTCGCCGCGCACGACCTCCTGGAGGATGCGCGCGCGCCCTCGGGTGGAGTCCTTCTCCTCGCGGGTGGCCAGGTAGGACGGGCACATCACTCCCCCGGCGGCGGAGTTGTCGGCACGGCACTTGCCGACGCCGGTGCAGCGGTGCACGGCCTGGGCGAGGTCGCCGCCGTCGTGCGGGTAGGCCATCGCCAGCCGTCTCCGGAAGGGCGGCACGCCTGCCACCCGGACGTCGGCGTCGACCGGGTCGGGGTCGACCAGGACCCCTGGGTTGAGCAGGTTGTCGGGGTCGAAGGCCCGCTTGATGCCGGCGAACATCGCGATCGCCTGGGGTGAGTACATGTGCGGCAGGAGCTCGCTGCGGGCCCGGCCGTCACCATGCTCGCCCGACAGCGAGCCGCCGAACTCGCCCACCAGGCGGGCGGCGTCGGTGAGGAAGTCGCGAAGGACCACGGTGCCGTCGGGCCGGTCGAGCGGGTAGTCGAGGCGCACGTGCATGCAGCCGTCGCCGAAGTGGCCGAACGGCGCGGAGGTCATCCCGTAGGCGGCGACCAGCTCGTCGAAGCGGGCGAGGTAGGAGCCGAGCATCTGGGGCGGGACGGCGGCGTCCTCCCATCCCGGCCAGGCGGGCCGGTCGGCGGGCGAGCGGCCGGCCATGCCGGCGCCGTCCTCGCGGATGCGCCAGAGCCGCGCCTGCGTCGCGGGGTCCTCGACGACCAGGCTGTCGACGCCGAGCCCGGACGCCGCCAGCCGGCGCGCGCGGTCGAGCAGCTCGTCGCGGTCGTCGCCGGCGAGCTCGACGAACAGCCACGCGGCGCCGTCGGGGAGCGGTGGGACCGCGCCGTCACCGCGCCGGGCGCGGAGCACGGCGAGCAGCCGGGAGTCCAGCCCCTCGCAGGAGGTCGGCCCGTGCGCGACGACGGCGGGCGCGGCCTCGCCGGCCGCCACGATGTCGTCGAAGCCGAGCACCACGACCACGCGGATCGGGGCGTCGACGACCAGTCGCACGGTGGCCTCGGTGATCACGCCGAGCGTGCCCTCGGACCCCACGAGGGCCTGGGTGAGGTCGAACCGCTCGGGCAGCAGGTGGTGAGCGGCGTACCCGGACACCTGGCGGCCGAAGCGGTCGAACTCGGTGCGCGCGGTCGCGAGGTGGAGACCCATCACCTCCCGAGCGCTGGCCAGGACCGTCTCGCCGCCGTGCACCCACGGCACGCCCGCGGCGTCGTACCCGGTCTCGAGGGTGCCGCCGTCGGCGGTGAGCAGACGCAGCCCGGCGACGTTGTCGCTGGTGCGGCCGTAGGCCAGGGAGCGCGAGCCGCACGCGTTGTTGCCGATCATCCCGCCGATCGTGCAGCGCGGGTGGGTCGAGGGGTCGGGACCGAACCGGACGCCGTGCGCCATCGCCTGCTTCTGGAGCACCGCGTGCACGGTGCCCGGCTCGACGACGGCGGTTCGCGCCTCGGGGTCGATCGCCAGCACCCGGTTGAGGTGCCGGGAGAAGTCGAGCACGATCCCGCGACCCACGGCGTTGCCCGCCACCGAGGTGCCGGCGCCGCGCGACGTCAGCGGCGTCCCGGTCTCGCGGGCGATCGTGAGCGCCGCGGCCACCTCGTCGGCGTCGCGCGGGCGCACGACGACCAGGGGCGGGATGCGGTACAGCGAGGCGTCGGAGGAGTACATCGCCTTGGTGCCGGCGTCGTCATGGGCCTCCAGGCCTTCGCGGCGCAAGGCCCCGACGACGTCGGCTCCCTCGGCGCGTTCGAGGACGGCGGCCGACTCGCTCATGAGTAACATGTTACTCGTGCCCGACCTGGTCCTGCCAGCCGACGCCGCATCGCTCACCGACGCGGTGGTCGCCGCCGTGCGCGACGGCATCCAGCGGGGCGAGCTGACCCCGGAGGCGACGTACTCGGTCTACCAGCTGGCCGAGCTGCTCGGGGTGTCGCGGAGCCCGGTGCGCGAGGCCATGGTGCGCCTCGCGGACGCCGGCCTGGTCGAGATCGTGCGCAACCGGGGGTTCCGGGTGGTGCTGCCGAGCGCCGCCGACATCGAGGAGATCTTCGAGATCCGGCTCGCCCTCGAGCCGGCGGCCGCCGCGAGAGCCGCCCGCGTGGGCTGTCCGGACGCCGCGGCCCACCTGGCGTCGATGAGGGCGGCGGCGAGGGCCGGCGACGAGCCGGCCTTCTGGTCGGCCGACCGCGCGCTCCACCACGCGCTGCTCGTCGGCGCGGGGAACCGGCGCGCCGCGACGATCATCGAGCAGCTGCGCTCGACCACGGCCCTTCTGGGGCCGCCCACGACCGCGACCGGCCGCACCCTTGCCGACGTCCTCGCCGAGCACGCGCCGATCGTGGATGCGGTCCTCGCAGGAGAGCCGGAGCGCGCGGAACGGGCGATGCGCGGTCATCTGGCCCGCACCGCCGACCTCCTGATCGACGCGACCCGCATGAGCGATACTGAGGCGTGCCCCCCGCGACCAGCCTCCCGGAGACGACCGCGCGACTGACGCTGCGCCCGATGGACCTCGCCGACGTCGACGCACTGTGGCCGATGCTCTCCGACGCACGCATGTGGGCCCACCACCCCGAGGCGCGGCACGACTCCCTCGCGCAGACCCGGGCGTACGTGGAACGCGCGGCGGCTCGATGGGCGCGCGACGGCCTGAGCTACTGGACGATCGAGCTCACCGGGAGCGGAGAGGTCGTCGGATCGGGCGGCGTCCAGGTGCACCCGCGCGGGCACTGGAACCTGAACTACCGGATCGCGGTCCCGCACCAGGGCAACGGCTACGCGAGCGAGCTGGCCGGGGCAGCGCTCACCGCCGCCCGGATCATGGCTCCCGAACGCCCATGCATCGCCTGGATCGACGCGGACAACACCGCGTCCCGAGCTGTGGCGGCCAAGGTCGGCCTGGTCGACCAAGGGCTGCGCGAGGGCTCGGCCGACGACATCCTTCGCCTGGCCTACTCCGACCGTCCGCTCGACGCGCGGGTGTATCCGGCCGCGGGCCACTCGTCGGCGTAGCCGGGATCACATCGCGTCGGTTATGCACTCTCACCATCGATAGTGCAGACTGCACTCCGTGACCAAGAGTGCAACGGGCCGTGAGGCGACCTCACGGCGGATCAACCGCTGCGCCCTCCGGCTCGCCGACGAGCACGGGCTCGACGGCTTCACCATGGAGGACCTCGCCGAGGCCGCCGGGGTCTCGCGACGCACCCTGTTCAACTACTTCCCCGGCAAGGTCGACGCCGTCCTCGGACACTGGAAAGGCCTCGACGCGGCTGATGTCGAGACCTTCCGCGCCGGCGGACCGCACCACGACCTCATGCTCGACCTGCGCGAGCTGGTGATCCCGATCCTCGGCGAGAAGGTCGACGACCGCACCCGGATCGCCCAGGCCCGACGGGTCCTGCGCGGCAATCCGCGGCTGCTCGGCGCGGTCCACGATCGCTACGAGGCGGTGTGCGCCGAGGTGATCGACCACATCGTCGCCCGCGAGGGGGACGGCTTCCCCCGCGCTGACGCGCAGATCGCCGTGGCTGTGCTCGCCGGCCTTCTCGACGTCTCGCTCGACGCCTTCTTGAACGACACCAGCGGACGCCAGTTCTTCGACCACTTCGATCACAGCCTCGCCGCTGCCGCCCGGCTGCTCGGCAGCTGACCTCAGACCCCTCCACCCATACACAGGAGACACCACTACCATGGCCACCTATCTCTACCGGCTCGGCAAGACGGCCTACCGTCGCTGGCCGCTCTTCCTCGCGGCCTGGCTCGCCGTCTTCGTGGTGGTGGGCGGCGTCGCCGCCACCCTCTCGAAGCCGACGACCGACGCCTTCACCATCCCGGGCATCCCCTCGGAGGAGGCCGCCGACCTCCAGGCCGAGCTCTTCCCCGACAGCGTCGACGCGTTCGACCAGGCGACGGTCAACGTCGTCGTGGCGGCCCCGGAGGGCGAGCAGCTCTCCGACTACGCCGACGACGTCGCCGCCCTGGTCGAGGACCTGCGCGGCGTGGACCAGATGCCCGCCCCCGAGACGGTGGTCGACCCGGTGGCTGCGGCCGCCGCGGCCGCCGAGGCCCAGCAAGGCGCCCAGCAGGGCGGCCAGCAGGATGACGCCGCCGCCGGCGCCGCGGCCGCGATGGCCCCGATCTCCCAGGACGGCCGGATCGGCGTCATCACCTTCGCCTTCGACGTCGACACCGTCACCGACGTGAAGCCCGCGACGCAGGAGCAGGTCAAGGACCTCATGGCCGAGGCCCGCGACTCCGGCCTCACCGTCGAGGCCAACGGCCAGGGCATGGGCGAGTTCGCGCCGCCGGGCGGATCCGCGGAGCTCATCGGCATCGGCCTGGCGCTCATCATCCTCGTACTCACCTTCGGCTCTCTCGTCGCGGCCGGCCTGCCGATCGTCTCCGCGATCGTCGGCGTCGGGCTCGGCATGGCCGGCATCACCGCCTCGACCGCGTTCATGGACGTCGGATCGAGCGCCCCGATCCTGGCGACGATGATCGGACTGGCGGTCGGCATCGACTACTCGCTGTTCATCCTGGCGCGGTACCGGTCCGAGCTGGAGCACACCGAGGACCGCGAGGAGGCGGTCGGCGTCGCCGTCGGCACGTCCGGCTCGGCAGTGGTGTTCGCAGGCCTCACCGTGCTCATCGCGCTCGCCGCACTCGCCGTCGTGCGCATCCCGTTCCTCACCACGATGGGCATCGCCGCCGCGGCGACCGTCTTCCTCGCGGTGCTCGTGGCCCTCACCCTGCTGCCGGCGATCCTGGGCATGCTGAAGTCCAAGGCCTTCGGCGGCCAGGTGCGCAAGTACCGGCCCAAGCGCGACGAGAAGGGCCGCGTGCTGAACAACGGCGTGCGCTGGGCCCGCTTCGTCGGCAAGAAGCCGGTCGTCGCGGTCCTGCTGGTCGTGGTCGGCCTCGGCGCCCTGGCCATCCCGCTGAAGGACCTCTTCCTCGCCTTCCCGACCGACAGCACCGCCTCGCCGTCCACGACCCAGCGCAAGGCCAGCGACCTGCTCACCGAGGGCTTCGGCCCCGGTCGCGAGGCTCCCTTCCAGCTCGTGGTCGACCTGCGCGAGGTACCCGAGGCCGAGCGCGCCGCCACGACACAGGAGATCGTCGACTGGGCCGCGTCCCAGGACGGCGTCGCCGGCGCCGTCGACCTCGCGGCCCTGACCGCCCCGGCCGAGGGCGACCCCGCCGCCGCCGCGGCCGCCCCCGGGACGCAGATCCTCCTGCTGCCGGAGTACGGCCCGGACGAGCCGCAGACCAAGGACCTCCTCGAGGCGCTGCGCGGCGGCGAGGGCGACATCGAGGCGAAGACCGACACCGACATCGGCATCACCGGGCTCACCGCGATCACGACCGACGTGTCCGACCGGCTCAACGGGGCACTGGTGCCCTACCTCGCCGTCGTCGTCGGCCTGGCGTTCATCCTGCTGATGATCGTGTTCCGCTCGCTGCTGGTGCCGCTCACCGCGACGTTCGGGTTCCTGCTCTCGGTCCTTGCGACCCTCGGGTTCACCGTCCTGATCTTCCAGGAGGGCACCTTCGGGATCATGGAGGGCCAGCCGATCGTCAGCTTCATGCCGATCTTCCTGATCGGCGTGGTGTTCGGGCTCGCTATGGACTACCAGGTCTTCCTGGTCACCCGGATGCGCGAGGCCCACGTGCACGGCGCCTCCACCCGCGAGGCCGTGGTCGACGGCTTCCGCAGCTCGGCCCGCGTGGTCGCCGCCGCAGCGGTGATCATGACCGCGGTGTTCTCCGGGTTCATCCTCGAGGACGACGCGATCATCAAGTCGATGGGCTTCGCCCTGGCCGTGGCCGTGATCTTCGATGCCTTCGTGGTGCGGATGGTGCTGATCCCGGCGCTGATGTACCTGCTCGGCGAGAAGGCCTGGTACCTGCCGGCCTGGCTCGACAAGATCCTGCCCAATGTCGACGTCGAGGGCGAGAAGCTCGACCGGGCCCACATGTCCGGCCTGCACGGCGACGACGACCCGGACGCCGACCTCGTGCGCGAGCGCGAGCCGGTGCACTGAGCCTGCTGAGGCCGGTCCGAAATCGCCGAGTCGGCGTTTGTGTTAAGCACAAACGCCGACTCGGCGGCTTTTTGGGTCAGGCGCCGGGGCGTTCGAGGCGGCCGTCGCCGTGGCGGGCGAAGCGGGTCTCGTCCTTGGGGTGCACCGGCGCGGTGCTGTCCCACTCCCAGCCACCGAACTCGGTGCGCTGGTAGTCGAGGAAGGCCTGCCGGATCTCGGCCTCGGTGTTCATCACGAACGGGCCGTACTGGGCGATCGGCTCACCGAGGTCGACCGACTGGAGCACCAGCAGCACCGCGGGGCGGTCGCCGGCGGTGACGGTGACCGGCGCGACGTCGTCCTGCTCGTAGCCGAAACCGGTCGGCACCTGCTCGCCGTCGATCTCGACGCCGCCCTCACCGTGCACGTAGACCATGCGCACGGCCTCGGGGAGAGTCGCGGCCGGCAGCTCGACGCTGGCGCCCGGCTCCAGGTCGATCAGCCACACCGCGGTGTCCGAGGCCGCGTCAGCAGCCCAGGACGCCCGCGGCGCATCGAGGGCGGCCGCGCCGCCGTACGAGCCGGCGATCACGTGGACCCGCGCTCCCCCGCTCTCGACCACCGGGATGTCCTCGGCCCACTGCATCGTGAACTCGGGCGCGGCTCCCTTGCTGAGGGCCGGCAGGTTGAGCCAGATCTGGTAGATCTCGAACGGGTTCGGCGCATCGTCGCGGACCAGGGGGAACATCTCGGAGTGGCTCACGCCGCGCCCGGCCGTGACCCACTGGACGTCGCCGGGACCGTAGCGGGCCGAGGCGCCCGTGGAGTCGGCGTGGTCGACGTAGCCCTTCCGGACGATCGTGATCGTCTCGAAGCCGCGGTGCGGGTGCGCGGGGAAGCCGGGCACCTCGGTGCCGTGGTACATGCTCCAGCCCGAGGGGTTGCGCATGTCCTGGCCGAGCGGACGGTCGCTGAGATCGGCGTCCGGTCCCATCGCGCCATTGCCCTGCGGGTAGGCGTCGAGGTGGTGGCTGGCGAAGAGGAAGGGCCCGACGCCGCGCCAGGGACGGCCGAGCTCGACGACCCGGCCGGAGGTGGCCTGGGACTCGTGAATGGTGCTGCTCATCAGCTGAACTCCCGTCGTTGAGTGGTTGGTCACCCGTCTCAACAACGGGACTTCACTCTTGATTCCAGAGCAACTGGCGTTCACGCTGAAGCCATGGACGATCACGAGCCGGGCTACATCACCGTCGCCGACATCTGCGCCGGCGCCGGCAGCATCCGGGCCGCCCTGGAGACCGTGGGCGGCCCGTGGCCGATGGCGGTCCTCACCGCCCTGCGCCCTGGGCCGTGTCGCTACGGCGAGCTCAAGCAGGTCGTGGAGGGCATCAACGACCGCATGCTGTCGCAGACACTGCACCGCTTCCTGCGCGACGGCCTGGTCACCACCGCGCCGGTGACCCCGGGAGCCTCCCGTCGGCAGTACCTGCTCACCGATCTCGGAGGAGAGGTCGTGGCGGCCCTCGGCGTCTTCATCGAGGAGGTCGTCCGGCTCGCCCCACAGGTCGCGGCCGCCCGCGCACGCTTCGCCGAGTCGGCGCTTGCGTCGAACACAAACGCCGACTCGGCGTAGACGGGGTCAGGTACCGCGCACGGTGGCGGGGGCGGAGGTCGCCGCCGCGACACTCGGCGAGCCGAGGTAGCGGACGGTCACCCGGTGGCGGCCCTTGGCGACCACGACCTTGGTCGAGGCCTTCGAGCCCTTGAGCGTGGCCGTGCCGACCACCTTGCCGTCGACCAGGAAGCGCACCTTCCCGGTCGCGGTGGCACCGGTGGCCTTGACCGTCGACCGCACCGTGACCTTCTTGCCGGCCTTCACCTGGGTGCGGCTGACCGCCACCGACACGGTGGCGGTCGCCTTCGCGACCGGCGCCGTCGATGCCGACACCGCTGTGCCCGGCGCGAGTCCGGCCTTGGTGGCGGTCACCCGGACCGAGATCCGCTTGCCGACGTCGGCGGCGGAGGGCGTGTACGTGGCCCGAGTCGCCCCGGCGATCGGGCTCCCGTTGCGCAGCCACTGGCGGGTGAAGCCCAGTCCGGTGGTGTTCCAGGTGCCGGTGGTGGACGACAGGGTGCGCCCGACCATCGCGGCGCCGGTGATCTGCGGCAGCAGGACCGGCGCGACCTCGTCGACGTCGGCGAGCGTGATGGTGGCCTGCCGCATCGTCTCGGCGTTCCCGGCGACGTCGGTCGAGGCGAACTCCACCAGGTGCTCGCCGAAGCCACGCACCGCGATCGGCGCGCCGTCGCTGGTCATCCAGTCGCCGCCGTCGATGCGGTAGCGAGTGGTGGCGACTCCACTGAGAGCATCGCTCGCACTCAACGTCACCGTGGCCCGGTCGGCCGCCTCGGCGCCGCCGCCCCGCTTGACCGCGATCTCGGTGACCGGCGCCGTGGCGTCGATCCCCACCTCGAGCTCGCCGACAGGTGACCGGTTCCCGGAGGCGTCGGTGGCCCGGTAGGACAGCGCGTGCCGGCCCTCGCCGGTCACCGCCACCGGAGCGACGTAGGCCTGCCAGCCGGCACCGCCGGCATCTCCGACCTGCACCAGCGGTGCCGCGTCGCGGTTGTCCGCCGCGCGAACCGCCACCGTGACGCCGGAGCGGTACCAGCCGTTGTCGCCGGCCCGGCCGCTCGCCACCACCGCAGAGACGTCCGGCGCCTGGGTGTCGGCGGGCACGCCGAGGACCCAGAGATCGGCGATCGAGGGATCGAAGAACCCGGCGGCGTCGGTCGGATACTCGAACTTGATCCGCACGTTGCCGTCGTTGTCGAGCACGGCGGGATCGTCGATCAGCGCGTCGTAGGTGACGGTTCCCGCCCCGCTCGCGGCGCGCGGGACCAGCTGGGTGCGGACCTGCACGTCGTCGACGTACACGTGGTACTTCTTCGTGCGCGCACCGTCGAAGGTCTCGATGTTGCGCAGCACGAACGGCTGCCCGGCCGGCACGTCCACGGTCGCGGAGTACCACGCGCCCGGGTAGGCCGAGTGGGCGTAGCGGCGGGTCAGGCCGGCCTCGACGTTGGTGCCGCTACTGGGCGCAGCCATGATGCCGTGCGCCTTCTCGGACGCCGCGTCGCCGAAGTCGACGTGGTCGAGGACCGTTGCCTCGGGTGGTGTCGGCAGGTCGAGGGTCACGCTCGCTTCCGACGAGGCGAGCTCGTCCGCTCCGCGCACCAGGTCGACGGTGACGGGGACCGGGCCGCCGACCACGTCGAGCGGGACGACGACGGCCACCGTGAGATCGGTGCTCTCACCGGCCGGCACCAGCGTGTCGCGCGACGGGACGGCGGCCCAGCCGTCGGGCAGGCTCACCGCGGCGTGCACACGGACGTCGGCGGTGCCGGCATTGCGCACCGGCACGGTGAGCGTCGCGTGCTCGCTGGGGTCGGCGCCGTCGAGAGCCAGGGCCGGCGTGCCGATCTCGAGCCCGGAGGTGACGTTGACCCAGTCGGGAGTCGTGTCGGTGAAGGTGAAGTCCTTGTCACCGGCTGTGTAGTCGAGCTTCAGCGTCGCGTCGTAGCCGCCCGGCGCCTGGCCGGCCGGCACCTCGATCGACACCGGCAGCTGCGCCGAGGCGCCCGCCGCGACGGGGCCGCTGTCGACGTCGGCGGACCCGATCCCCTCGACCTCGACGGTGCCATCGATCCCGGTAAGCGGGACGTCGCCGTCGTTGGTGATCTCAACCGTCCCGACGGCCGTGTCGCCGGCGAGCACGGGGCCGGAGATCGGAGGCAGGGTGACCGTGACTCCCATCGCCGAGGTGAGCGCGCGAACCAGCTTGGCCTCGATGGCGGCGAGACTGGCGTCGAGGTCTCCACGCACAGGCGCGTCGACCGCCGAGTCGGCGAGCCAGGCGCGCAGGTCGCGGATGCTCGCGAGGGCGGACTCCAGGGCCGCGGTCGCGGCCTTGTCGTCGCCGTCCACTCCGGCGAGGAGAGCGGTGCTCACATCGCCGTGGACCTTCTCCAGGACGCCGTCGACGTGGTCGCCGTCCTCCGCCGCCAGGTCGCCGGACGCCGTCAGGTCCGCGACGTGGGTCCGGAGCATCCCGATGTCCTCGAGGATCGCCCCGAGGAGCGCGTTGCTGCCCACGACCGCGAAGTCGTAGGACCCCGAGCCGACCGTGATCGTGACCGTATCACCGTCGTCGACGACGTCGAGCACACCGTCGGCGTCGCTCAGCAGACCGCCGCTCTCGAGCACCGCGTAGCCGTTCTCGGCGGGCAGCACGACCTGCGCGGTGGTGTTCACCGGGACGTCGGCGGCCAGCGTGAGGTCGTCGCCGTCGAGGTTCCACTCGGTGGCGATCGTGCCGTACGGCGAGTCGAAGGAGCCCTGGCCGTGGGTCAGGCCGCCGCCGACGTTCGGCTCGATCCGGCTGACCTTGTAGCCGGCCTCGATCGGCTTGATCGCGCCGATGTTCTGGTACATCCAGTCGCCGACGGCGCCGTAGGCGTAGTGGTTGAAGGAGTTCATGCCGACGTCACCGAAGGAGCCGTCCGGCTTGATGGAGTCCCACCGCTCCCACATGGTGGTGGCGCCGTTCTCGACCTCGTAGCCCCACGACGGGTAGTCCTTGTGCATGAGCAGGGTGTAGGCGAGGTCGTCACGGCCGATGCTGCTCAGCGCGGGCAGCAGCCACGGCGTGCCGAGGAAGCCGGTGCTGAGGTGGTTGTTCTTGCTGGCCAGCTTCGCGACGAACCGGGCGGCGACCTTGTCGCGCAGGGCCGGGTCGTCGACGAGGTTCATGCCCAGCGCCATCGCGTAGGCGGTCTGGCTGTTGCCGACGACGGTCCCGTCTGCCTGGACGAGGGTGTCGGTGAACGCCGCACGGATGTCGCCGGACAGACCCGCGTACTCGGCGGCGTCGGCGTCCTTGCCGAGGGCCTTCGCCATCTCCGACAGCATCCGGGCGTTCTCGGCGAAGTAGGCGGTGCCGAGGACACTGGTCGGCGTCGGGTCGTCGAGGTTCAGCCAGTCGTCCCAGTTGCCGCGGGCGGTGTCGATCAGGTCGGGCCCGGCGCCGTCGACGGTGAACTGGAAGAACCGCTGCATGGCCGCGTAGTTGTCGCGGACGATCGCGGTGTCGCCGCGGGCGAGCCAGACGGCGTAGGGCACGGTGATCATGGCGTCGGACCAGCCGAGCCCGCTGCCGAGGTCGATGCCCGGCGGCACCGGCGCGATGCCGGGCAGGTCGCCGTCGGGGAGGGCGGAGTCGGTCAAGTCGGTCATCCACTTGGTGAGGAACGGGCTGGTGTTGCGCAGATAGCTCGCTGTGGGGGCGAAGACGTTGATGTCTCCGGTCCAGCCGAGCCGTTCGTCGCGAGCCGGGGTGTCGGTGGGGATGGACAGGAAGTTGCCTCGCTGGCCCCACGAGATGTTGCTCGCCAGCTGGTTGAGCATCGGGTCGGACGTCTTCAGGGTGCCGGTGGCCGGGAGGTCGGAGCCCCAGACGACGCCGGTCACATCACCGGTCGCGGGTGCGGCGTCGAGGCCGGTGATCTCCAGGTAGCGGAAGCCGTGCTGGGTGAAGGTCGGCTCGTAGGTGATGGTGCCGTCGGTGGCGAAGGTGTAGCGGTCGGTCACCTTGGCTGCCCGCAGGTTCGCGGTGTAGAGGGTGCCGTCGGGGTTGAGCATCTCGCCGTAGCGGATCGTCACGGTGTCGCCGGCCTGGCCGGTGAGCCTCATCCGCGCGACGCCGACCATGTTCTGGCCGAGGTCGTAGACGAATGCGCCGGGCGAGGGCTCGGTGCGCTCGCGCACAGCGATCTCCTCGGTGGTGCGCACCGGCTCGTCCGGCTGGGGCACCACCTTCGACGTCGCCGACGGGCGCTCGGTCACCGGCGCCCAGGCGGCGTCGTCGAAGCCGGGCTGGTCCCAGCCGGCGATCTCGAAGCGGGCGTCGTAGGTCTCGCCGTCGATGTTGTCGGTGAAGGCGTAGGGGCCGCGCCGGGTGCGCCAGCCGTCGCCGGTGTCGACCCACCGGGAGGTGCCGTCGGTGTAGTCGATCCGGAGCCGGGCCAGCAGCGACAGGTCGCGTCCGTAGACGCCGGGGCCCCACATGCCGACCTTGCCGCCCCACCAGCCGTTGGCGAGCTCGGCGGTGAAGGAGTTCTCACCCGACCGGAGCAGGTCGGTGACGTCGTAGGTCTGGTGCTGGAAGCGCTTGGTGTAGTCGGTCCACCCGGGCGCGAGGTGCTCGTCGCCCACCTCGTCGCCGTTGAGCCCCAGCTCGTAGACGCCGCGCGCGGTGGCGTAGATCCGCGCCCGCGCGACGGTCTTGCCGGCCGCGGCGTCGAAGTCGGTGCGCAGCAGGGGCATCCGGGTGTCCGGTGAGACCCACAGTGCGTCGGTGTTGCCGGCGATCTGGAGGCCACCCGGCACGAGGGTCCCGGCGCTGAACGGGTTGCCCTGGGTCGCGAAGTCGGTGTCGAGGAGCGTCGTGCCGTCGGCCGCGGTGACCCGCACGTCGTGCACGGTCATCTTCTCGGTGCCCTCGGTGGCCTGGCTGGAGCGCAGGCCGACGTAGCCGCGGCCCGAGGTGGTGTCGGTGCGGGTGTCGATGACGGTGCCGTCGAGCTTCGTGGTGATCGTGCTGCCGGCGAAGGTGACGCTCATCGTGTGCTCGCCGCGGGCCAGCTCGTCGGCGGAGATGACCGAGGAGATGTCCTTGCTCTCGATCAGGGTGAAGGCCCCGTTCACCTTGCGGTGCGGACGGAACTGCGGGACACCGTTAGCGACCTTGAGCTGCCACATGTAGCCGTTGCCCAGGTCGGGAGCGCGGAGGTAGGCGGCGAAGACCAGGTTGTCGATGGTGAAGTCGAAGTCGGCGGTGTAGTCGGTCCACCGGGCGAGCTCGGTGCCGGCGTCGGCGCCGATCCAGGCGGCGTCGCCCCAGTCGGAGCCATCGAGCAGGCCGGTCTCGAACGTTGCGGGCTCGCTCCACTCCGAGGCCTGGTCGGCGCCGTCCCACACCTTGACCTGCCACACGTAGCGGGTGCCGGAGGTCAGCGCGGGTCCGCCGTAGGGCACGTCGGCCTGCCGGTCGGAGGTGACCTTGCCGCTGTCCCAGACATCGGCGCCGCCGAGGCTGTCCTCGGAGGTCGCGACCCGCACCTGATAGGCGCTCTGGACGACGCCGCGCGCGTCGGACTCGGAGGACCACGACAGGCTCGGCGCCGCGCCGGGGATGCCGAGCGGGTCGACCCGGCCGTTCGTCATCAGTGCGGAGACCGAGACCGGCGCGGCGGCCGCCGCCTGACTCGCGCCGGGTTCGGCGGCGTGAGCGCTGGGCGCCTGGAAGGTGAGCGCCAGGGCCAGCGCGAGGACTCCGACCAGCGGCCGGGCCGGTCGAGGGGAACGCAGTGGACGTCGATCGCGTGTCATGGCACGCCTTTCGCGAGGGGGGCATCGAGCGCCTCTCGCTCCCGAACCTGAAACGATTCAGGCGGAGACGCGCTCTCACCCTAGAACCGCCGTGACCGGCGTCACAAGGGTCCGATCGTGGCCGCTTCCGGCCATACCGACCACCGCTGCGCGCGCGGCCCCCGACGCTCAGATCAGGCCGGCTCGAACCGCGATCACCACTGTCTCGATGGTGGAATCGACACCGAGCTCGTCGCCCAGCGCCCGCAGCCGACGACGCACGGTGCGCTCGGAGAGCCCGGTACGGCGCGCCACCGAGGCGACGGTGTGACCCTCGGCCAGCAACCCGAGGATGGCGAGATCGTCCGAGGACGGCGCCCAGGCGCTGGCACGATTCAACCCGGCGTCCGCCACCGCGACACCTCAGTCGTCGAGGCGTTGCGGCGCCAGCCGCCGCAGCGCGGTGACGTGCTCGGGCTGGAGCTCGTCGAGCGTGCTGACCCCCAGCAGCCGCATGGTGCGCTCGATCTGGCCACGCAGAATGTCGATGGTGCGGTCGACGCCGTCGCGGCCCCCGGCCATCAGCCCGTAGAGGTAGGCGCGACCGACGAGGGTGAAGTGCGCGCCGTGTGCGAGCGCGGCGACGACGTCCTGACCCGACATGATGCCGGTGTCGAGGTGGATCTCGACGCCGGAGCCCCGGGTCGCGCGCACCACCTCGGGAAGCAGGTGGAACGGGATGGGCGCCCGGTCGAGCTGACGGCCGCCGTGGTTGGACAGCAGGATCGCATCGACGCCGCTCTCGGCGAGCCGCACGGCGTCGGGCACCGACTGCACGCCCTTGACCACGACCTTGCCGGGCCACTGCGAGCGGATCCACTCCAGGTCCTCGTAGGTGACCGTCGGGTCGAACATCGTGTCCAGCAGGTCGGCCACGGTGCCGGACCACGAGTCGAGGCTGGCGAACGCGAGCGGCTCGGTGGTGAGGAAGTTGATCCACCAGGCCGGGCGCGGGATCGCGTTGACGACGGTGCGCGGGGTCAGCGTCGGCGGGATCGTCATGCCATTGCGGACATCGCGCAGCCGAGCCCCCGCGACCGGGACGTCGACGGTGACCAGCAGCGTGTCGTAGCCCGCCGCGGCCGCGCGGTCGACCAGCGCCATCGAGCGGTCGCGGTCCTTCCACATGTAGAGCTGGAACCAGTTGCGCGCGCCGGACGACGCCGGAGCAGCGGCGGCGACGTCCTCGATCGAGGTGGTGCCCATCGTCGAGAGCGAGAACGGGATGCCCGCCGCGGCGGCCGCCGTCGCCCCGGCGATCTCGCCCTCGGCCTGCATCATCCGGGTGAAGCCGGTGGGCGCGATCCCGAAGGGCAGCGCGACCCGCTTCCCGAGCACCTCGCGCGAGGTGTCGACGTGGGAGACGTCGCGCAGGATCGCCGGGTGGAACTCGACGTCGCCGAAGGCCTGTCGCGCCCGCGCCAGCGAGACCTCCCCCTCGGCCGCGCCGTCGGTGTAGTCGAAGGCCGCCTTGGGCGTACGCCGCTTGGCGATCCGGCGCAGGTCCTCGATCGTGAGCGCCTTCTCGAGGCGCCGCGCCTTCGGCGAGAGCTCCGGCTTCTTGAACTTCAGCAGCGGGGCCAGGTCGTGTCGCTTCGGCAGTTGCCGCTTCATGGTTGCCATGCTCCCGTGGTGTCGTGTGATCGGTGAGTCGTTCATCATCGCCTAGTGGCACTTGCCGACAGACGGCGCTCGGCGGCGTCCCAGTCGAGGCCGCCGCGCGCCTCGTACCGGACGACGTCGTGGGCGCGGCGCACGAGCGCACGCATGGCGGCGAGGTCGGGGAGGTCGGCGCCGAGCGCTCTGGCCTGTACGAGCACGTTGCCGAGCGCGGCGGCCTCGGCCGGGCCCGCCTCGACCGGCAGGCCGGTCGCGTCGGCGGTGAGCTGGCACAGCAGTCGGTTCTGTGTGCCGCCGCCGACGATGTGGACGACGCCCAGCGAACGACCGGCCAAGGCCGCGGCCGTCCGGAGCTGATGCCGGTAGGCCAGCGCCAGCCCGTCGAGGATGGTGCGGGTGATCTCGACCGGCGTGTGCGGCACCGGCTCCCCCGCGCGCTCGGCGAGAGCCTGGATCCGGGCCGGCATGTCGCCGGGAGGCAGCAGGCTCGGGTCGTTGACGTCGACCACGGTGCGCAGGGCGGGCGCCTCGGCCGCCGCCGCGAGCAGGGCCGGCAGATCGGCGTCCGGTAGGCCGTGGTCGGCCCAGGTGCGTACCGACTCCGACAGCACCCACAGCCCCATCACGTTCTTGAGGAACCGCACCGTGCCGTCGACGCCGCCCTCGTTGGTGAAGTCGGCCAGCCGCGCATCCTCGGTGAGCACCGGCGAGTCCAGCTCGAGGCCGACCAGCGACCAGGTGCCCGAGGAGATGTAGCCGAAGTCCGGCTCGGCAGCCGGGACGCCTACCACCGCGGAGGCGGTGTCGTGCGAGCCGACGGCCACCACGGGCACGCCGGGACCGACGCCCAGCTGGTCGGCGACCGCGGGCAGGAGGGGTCCGACCGGCTCGCCCGGATCGCGCAGCGGCGGCAGCACCCTGGTCGGCAGGCCGCACTCGGCGACCAGGTCGAGTGCCCACTCGCGCGCCCGGATGTCGTAGAGCCCGGTCGTGGAGGCGTTGGTGCGCTCGGCCCCGAGCCGGCCGGTGAGCCAGTAGCCGAGCAGGTCGGGCAGCAGCAGCAGCGTCTCGGCCGACTCCAGCGCCGGCGTCCCGCGGGCGGCGGCGAGCTGGTAGATGGTGGTGAAGGGCAGCTGCTGGAGACCGGTGGTGGCGTACATCCGCTCCGCCCCGGAGCCATGCAGTTCCCCCAGCACCTTCTCGGCCATCCCGTCGGTGCGGGAGTCCCGGTGGCTGTAGGGATTGCCGAGCAGTGCTCCGCCGCGATCGAGCAGTCCGTAGTCGATGGCCCAGGAGTCGATGCCGATCCCGTCCAGCCGACCCCGGCGGGCGATGTCGCGCAGGCCGACCAGCACCTCGCGATAGATGCCCAGCACGTCCCAGTGCAGCGAGTCGTGGACGCGGACCGCCCCGTTGGGGAAACGGTGCACCTCCTCGAGCTCGAGCACGTCCGGGCCCACGAGCCCCGCCATCACCCGGCCGCTGGTCGCGCCCAGGTCGACGGCGGCGACACGCAGGTGCCCGGACGGCAGGCTCATCGCAGGAAGGCCGCCGCGACGCCGGCGTCCACCGGGATGTGCAGCCCGGTGGTGTGGGTCATGTCCGGTCCACAGAGCACGAAGACCGCGTTGGCGATGTGGGACGGGAGGACCTCGCGCTTGAGGATCGTGCGCTGGGCGTAGAACTTGCCCAGGTCCTCCTCCTCGACGCCGTAGACGGCCGCTCGGTTCGCACCCCAGCCGGAGGCGAAGATGCCCGAGCCCTGGACGACGCCGTCGGGGTTGACGCCGTTGACCTTGACGCCGTGCGCGCCCAGCTCGGCGGCGAGCAGGCGGACCTGGTGGGCCTGGTCGGCCTTCGCGGCACCGTAGGCGACGTTGTTGGGGCCGGCGAAGATCGAGTTCTTGCTGGAGATGTAGACGATGTCGCCGCCCATCCCCTGCTCGATGAGCACCTTCGCGGCGGCCTTGGCGACCAGGAAGGAGCCCTTGGCCATCACGTCGTGCTGGAGGTCCCAGTCGTCCTCGCTGGTCTCGAGCAGCGAGCGGGAGAGCGACAGTCCGGCGTTGTTGACCACCAGGTCGAGCCCGCCGAAGGCGAGCACGGCGGCGTCGACCATCGCCTGTACCGCGGCGGCGTCGGACACGTCGACCTGGACACCGACCGCGACGTCGGCGTTGCCGATCTCGGCCGCGGCCGCCTGCGCCTTCTCCAACGAGAGATCGGCGATCACCACGCACGCGCCCTCGGCGGCGAGCTTCTCCGCGGTGGCCTTGCCGATGCCGGAGGCGGCGCCGGTGACCAACGCGATCCGGGTGGCCAGCGGCTTCGGCTTCGGCATCCGCTGGAGCTTGGCCTCCTCCAGCGCCCAGTACTCGATGCGGAACTTCTCCGCCTCGTCGATCGGCGCGTAGGTGGAGAGCCCCTCCGCGCCGCGCATCACGTTGATGGCGTTGACGTAGAACTCCCCGGCCACGCGGGCGGTCTGCTTGTCCTTGCCGTAGCTGAACATGCCCACGCCGGGCACCAGCACGATGAGCGGGTCGGCGCCGCGGATCGCGGGGCTCTCGGCCGTGGCGTTGCGGTCGTAGTAGCCCTGGTAGTCCTCGCGGTAGGCCTCGTGCAGCTCCTTGAGCCGCGCGATGCTCTCCTCCACGGTGGCCGAGGCGGGCAGGTCGAGCACCAGCGGCTTCACCTTGGTGCGCAGGAAGTGGTCGGGGCAGCTCGTGCCGAGGGCCGCGAGGCGCGGATGCTCGGCGGCGGCGAGGAAGTCGAGGACGACGTCGCTGTCGGTGAAGTGACCGACCATCGGCCGGTCCTGGCTGGCGATGCCGCGGATGGTGGGAGCCAGGGCAGCCGCCTTCGCACGACGCTCCTCCGGCGGCAGCGCGCCGTAGCCGTCGAGCGCGGGACCGAAGGGCTCGGACTTGGAGTGCTCGGCGATGTAGTCGGCCGCGGTGTCGATGATCCACAGCGAGTTGCGCTCGGCCTCCTCGGAGGTGTCGCCCCACGCGGTGATGCCGTGGCCGCCGAGGATGCAGCCGACCGCCTGCGGGTTCTTCTCCTTGATCTCGGCGATGTCGAGGCCGAGCTGGAAGCCGGGACGCCGCCACGGCACCCACACGACCTTGTCGCCGAAGATCGTGGCGGTGAGCTCCTCGCCGTCCGCGGCGGTGGCGATGGCGATGCCGGAGTCGGGGTGCAGGTGGTCGACGTGGGCGGCGTCGACGAGGCCATGCATGGCGGTGTCGATCGACGGTGCCGCACCGCCCTTGCCGTGCAGGCAGTAGTCGAAGGCGGCGACCATCTCGTCCTCGCGGTCGATCCCGGGGTAGACGTCGACCAGGGCGCGCATGCGATCGAGCCGGAGCACGGCCAGCCCGGACTCCTTGAGGGTGCCGAGGTCGCCGCCGGAGCCCTTGACCCAGACGAGCTCGACGGGCTCACCGGTGACCGGGTCGGTCTCGGTGCCCTTCGCCGAGGTGTTGCCGCCCGCGTAGTTGGTGTTCTTGGGGTCGGCGCCGAGGCGGTTCGACCGCGCGATGAGCTCGGCGGCGGTGTTGCTCGGGGTGGGGTTGCTCATGGTTCCTTCCAGCGGGTGACAGGTGCGGGGGGGTGACGGGTGCGGTGACAGGGGCTCAGGAGACGTCGTTCAGGTCCAGGACAGCTGGGTGCCGCCGACGCGGGCGGCCTCGATCTCCTGCTGGTAGCCGGACTCGGCGTAGGCGCGCATCGGGTCGGCCGGCAGTCCGCGCTCCTCGCGCCACGCGGCGAGGTCGGGCCGGACGTCGGTGCTGAAGGCGTCCATGAAGATCGCGTTCGCGCCCAGGACGTCGCCGGCCTCCTGAGCGGCGGTGAGCGCGTCGCGATCGACGAGCAGTGCGCGGGCGGTCATCTCCTGGACGTTGAGGACCGACCGGATCTGTCCGGGGATCTTGTCCTCGATGTTGTGGCACTGGTCGAGCATGAAGGCCACGTCGGCGTCCGGGTCGAGCGGCGCATAGCCACCGCCGCGGATCACCTCGAAGAGGATCCGGAACAGCTGGAACGGGTCGGCGGCGCCGACGATGAGGTCGTCGTCGGCGTAGAAGCGGGAGTTGAAGTCGAACGAGCCGAGCTTCCCCAGCCGCAGGAGCTGCATGACGATGAACTCGATGTTCGTGCCGGGGGCGTGGTGGCCGGTGTCGAGGCAGACCACGGCTCGTTCGCCGAGCGCGGCCACCTGGGCGTACGAGGTGCCCCAGTCGGGCACGTCGGTGTGGTAGAACGCCGGCTCGAAGAACTTGTACTCGAGCACGAGCCGCTGGCCTTCGCCGATCCGCTCGTAGATCTTGGCCAAGGAGTCGGCCAGCCGGTCCTGCCGACCACGCAGGTCGGCCTGGCCCGGGTAGTTGCTGCCCTCCGCCAGCCAGATCTTGAGATCCCGTGAGCCGGTGGTGTTCATGACGTCGATGCACTCGAAGTGGTGGTCGATCGCCTTCTGCCGGACCGAGCGGTCGACGTGGGTGAGCGCACCGAGCTTGTAGTCGTCGTCCTGGAAGGTGTTGGAGTTGACCGTGCCGAGCTCGACGCCCTGCTCGCCGGCGTACGCGCGCAGCGCGGCGTAGTCGTCGACGCGGTCCCACGGGATGTGCAGGGCGACCTTGGGCGCCAGGCCGGTGAGTCGGTGCACGGTGGCGGCGTCGGCGATCTTCTCCTCCACCGTGCGTGGGGTGCCGGTGGAGCCGAAGACCTTGAATCGGGTCCCGGAGTTCCCGAAGGCCCAGGAGGGCAGCTCGATGGCCTGCCCCTCGAGGAGCGGCGCGATCTCGGCGAAGGCGCGCGAGGTGTCGGTCATGATCAGCTTTCCGTGGTCGTGAGCTGGTCCTCGAGGTGGAACACCTCGCGGAGCGCGACGAAGCCCTCGTCGGGGGGTGCGTCGAGGTCGAGGAAGAACTCGGCCATCTCGGCCTGCCACCGGGCGTTCACCTCGGTGCGACCCATGGCCTCCTGGGCGGCGGCCAGGTCGTCGGACTCGACGTACCCGACCAGGAGGCCGTCCTCACGCAGGAACAGGGAGTAGTTGCGCCAGCCCGTCTCCGCGAGCGCGGCGAGCATGTCGGGCCAGACGGCGGCGTGCCGGGCGGCGTACTCCTCCAGCCGCTCCGGGCGCACCTGGAGGGTGAAGCAGTAGCGCGGCACGGCGCGTTCCCCCTGTTCCTGCGTGAGTAGTGGTTGATCGATCTGTTCGGATCTGTTCAGCGCGGCTGCGGTCTCGACACGCGGGCTGCGACCTCGTTCCTCGGTCGCACGGCTTGCTCGACCACCAACAGCCCATCCGCTGGCACGGCTGGTCTCGACACGCCGGCTGCGACCTCGTTCCTCGGTCGTACGGCTTGCTCGACCACCATCAGCGCATCCGCTGGCGCGGCTGCGCTCAGAAGTCGAAGTCGTCGATGTTGTCGGCGTTGAAGACGAACGGGTCTCCGAGCACGACGACGCCGTCGGCGCCGACGGTGTACTCACCGAGGTCGCCGGCCTCGAAGGTGTCGCCCTCCTCGCCGGTGATGTCGCCCTTCACGAGCGCGTCGGCGGTGAACGCGGCCAGGTAGCCGAGCTCGTCGGGGTTCCACAGAGCGAACTCGGTGACCGTGCCGTCCTTGACGAAGGTCTTCATCTGGCTGGGCGCGCCGAGCCCGGTCAGCGCGACCTTGCCCTTGAACTCCGAGGTCGACAGGTAGCGCGCCGCGGCGGCGATGCCGACCGTGGTCGGCGAGACGATGCCCTTGAGGTTGGGGTGCGCCTGGAGCAGCGCGGCGGTCTCGTCGAAGGACTTCTGGTCGTCGTCGTCGCCGTAGACGGTGTCGACGAGGGTGATGTCGGGGTAGTTGGCCTTGAGGTCCTCCTCCATCAGCTTGATCCACTCGTTCTGGTTGGTCGCGTTCGCCGCGGCCGAGAGGATCGCGATCTCGCCGGAGCCGCCGATCTGGTCGGCGATGAGCTCGATCTGCTTGGTGGCGATGCCCTCGGCGTCGGCCTGGCTGACGAACACGTCGCGGCAGCTGGTGTCGGAGTCGAAGGTGACGACCTTGATGTCGACCTCCTGGGCCTGCTCGATCGAGTCGCACAGGGCGTCTTGGTCGTTGGCCGAGATGACCAGGGCGTTGACGCCCTGCTGGGTGGCGGTCTGGATGAAGGAGACCTGCGTGTCCGGACCGGACTCGCCGGATCCTGGCCCGACCTCGTCGATGGTGCCGCCGAACTCCTTGGCAGCGCGCTCGGAGCCCGCCGTACTCGCCTCGAAGTAGGGGTTGCCGAGGTTCTTCGGGATCACGGTGATCTTGGCGGCGTCGTCGCCACCACCGCCGCCGCCGTTCCCGCTGTCGCCGTCGTCGCCGCCGCAGGCGGTGAGCGCCACCGAGGCTGTGAGGGCCAGCGCGGCAAGAGCTGCGAGCCGCCGGTTCTTGTTCAACATGTGTCGGTGCCTTTCGTGAACTGATTACTTGTCGAGCGACGGTCCGCCGGAGGCGGGCGGCTCTGGAGCGGGAGTCGACGGCGGGGCCTCCGCCGTCGGTCCGGCCCGACCTGGGACGAGCCCGGAGATCCAGGTCAGGAGCATGGGGGCGACCACCGAGGCGACGAGCAGGCAGCCGATCACGATGTTGGTGACCTCGGTGCGGACGCCGTCGAGGCGCATCGCACTGTTGATGACCGCGATGAGGAGGACGCCGGCGACGACGCCCGGCAGCGAGCCGCGGCCGCCGAAGATCGACACGCCGCCGAGCAGCACCGCTGCGATCACCTGCAGCTCGAGGTTCACCGAGGAGTCGCCGCGCGCGACGCTGGAGTACAGCGTCTGGTAGATGCCGGCGATGGCCGCGACGAGCCCGGCGAGGGTGAACAGGATCAGCTTGGTGCGCGCGATGTTCACCCCGGTGAAGCGCGCCGCCTCGTCGTTGAGGCCGATCTCGTAGATTCCGCGGCCGAAGGTGGTGAAGTGCAGCAGCACCCCGAAGGCGATGGTCAGCAGGAGCAGCGGGATCACGAACTGGGGATAGCTCGAGCCGTCGCTGAGGCGCTCGCGGGTGAGGTCGGTCCACTTCTCCGGATAGCCCTTGATCGACTCGGTGCCGAGGAAGCCCTTGGCCAGCCCGCGGAAGAGGGCGAGCGTGCCGATGGTGACCGCGAGCGAGGGCAGCTTCAGGTAGGCCACCAGGAAGCCGTTGAACAGACCGCAGGCGACGCCGGTGGCGAGCGCGACGCCTAGCGCGGCGACGAATGGCAGATCCCACTTGGTGTAGGCGATGCCGAGCATGGCCCCGGTGAGGGCCATCGTGCTGGCCACGGAGAGGTCGATCTCGCCGGTGATGATGATCAGCGTCATCGGGAGCGCCAGCAGCATGATCGGCGCCGACTCGAGGAACAGGAAGTAGATCGTGAGCGGGCCGTCGAAGCCGACGATGTTCGCGCGGGCGTAGATGAACACCACGACCAGCAGCGCCACGATCGCGAACTCGCGGGTCGCGATCAGGCGCCAGAGGAACGGGCGCTGGTAGGAGGCGTAGGTGCGCTCGTCGACCGCACGGTCGAGGGTGGAGGTCAGGGGTGCGTTCACGACGTCGCCTCTCTGTCGACGGCGAGCCTTCGTTCGGCCCGGGAGGAGAGCACCCGGTCCAGGACGATGGCGCCGATGATCAGGGCGCCGACGACGGCCTGCTGGTAGAAGTCGGAGACCCCGAGGATCGGGAGGACCCGGTTGATCGTGACGAGGAGGAAGGCGCCGATCGCCGCGCCCCACACCGAGCCGCTGCCGCCGAAGATGGCCACGCCCCCGATGACCGCGGCGGCGACGGCCTGCAGCTCGATCCCCTGGCCGGCATTCGACGAGACCCCGCCGTAGCGGGCCGCCCAGAACACGCCGGCCAGTCCGGCGAGGGCGCCGGAGGCGATGAAGGCGCCCAGCACCCGGCGCCGGATCGGCAGTCCGAAGAGCGCCGCTGCGTCGGGATCGGAACCGATCGCGTAGAGCTCGCGTCCGCCGCGCGCCGTCCGCAGGTAGTAGCCCACCGCGATCACGACGAGGAGGGACAAGATGGTCAGCACCGGGATCGTGAGGATCTGCTTGGTGCCGAGGTCGAGGAAGCCGGGGTCGAGCTCGCCGGCGTTGACCCGGTCGCTGCCGGCCCAGCGCAGCAGGATGCCGCGATAGACGAGCATGGTGCCGAGCGTGATCACCAGCGCCGGCACCCGTGCCACCGCGATGATCAGTCCGTTGATCGCACCGAGTCCGGCGCCGAGCGCGACGCCGCCGAGGGCGGCGAGCCAGGGCGAGTGACCCGCCGACATGATCTCGCCGGTGGCGTAGGCGCACAGTCCGAGTGTCGAGCCGACCGAGAGGTCGACGTTGCGGGTGATGATCACCATCGTCTGCCCGGCCGCGAGCAGCATCAGGATGCTCGGGGTGAGCAGCAGGTCGCGCCACCGGTCGCCGGTGAGGAAGCCGTCGCTCTTGAACGTCGCGACCGCGATGAGGAGCAGCAGCACCACCAGGACGGCGATCTCGCGCGAGCGCACGAGGCCGCCGAGGATGTGGCCGACGTCGGGGCGGCGTCGGGTGGGTGCGGGAGGAGTGTCGAGCGCGGTGTTCATGCCGTGACCTCCTTGACGGCCTCGGCCTCGTGCTCGAGGTGGATCTGGTCGGGGGTGGTGCCGGTGGCCGCGGCCATCACGGTCTCGGGAGTCGCCTCACCGCGGGCGAGCTCGGCGGTGATCCGGCCCTCGCACACCACGAGCACGCGGTCGGCCATGCCGAGCACCTCGGGAAGCTCGCTGGAGATCATCAGCACCGCGAGGCCCTGCCCGGCGAGCTCGGAGAGCAGCCGGTGCACCTCGGACTTGGTGCCGACGTCGATGCCTCGGGTCGGCTCGTCGATGATCAGCAGCTTGGGTCCGGTGGCCAGCCACTTGGCGATGACGACCTTCTGCTGGTTGCCCCCGCTCATCGTGGTGGCGGCCATGTCGAGGGCGTTGGTCTTCACCTCGAGGCGGGAGGCCCAGGGGCGCACCGCCTTGTTCTCCATGCCGGTGGCGATGAGGCCGCCCTTGGCGATCCGGCCGCGGATCACCCCGGCGATGTTGTGGGCCACCGAGCTGTCGATGACCAGTCCCTGCTGGCGTCGGTCCTCGGGGACGAACGCGATGCCGGCCTTGATCGCGGCACGCGGGCTGCCCGGACGGATTGGCTTCCCGTCGAGGGTGACCCGGCCGCTGCGGTACTTGTCGACGCCGAACACAGCACGGGCGATCTCGCTGCGACCGGCGCCCACGAGCCCCGCCAGGGCGACGATCTCGCCGGCCCGGACGTCGAAGGAGATGTCGCGGAACACGCCGGGTGAGTCGAGGTTCTCGACCGAGAGGACGACGTCGCCGATCTCGGCGTCGACCTTGGGGAAGAGGTCGTCGACCTCACGTCCGACCATGAGCGAGACCAGGGCCGGCACGGTGGTCTCGGCGACCTTCTCGGTGCCGACGTAGGCGCCGTCGCGCATCACGGTGACGGTGTCGCACAGGTCGAAGACCTCGTCGAAGCGGTGGGAGATGAACACCAGGCCGCGGCCCTCGTCGCGCAGGGATCGGGCCACGGCGAAGAGCCGCTCCACCTCGACGCCGGAGAGGGCGGCAGTGGGCTCGTCCATCACGAGGAGGGAGGCGTCCAGGGAGATGGCCTTGGCGATCTCGATGATCTGCTGGTCGGCGATCGAGAGTCCGCGCGCCGAGCGGCGCGGGTCGATGCGGACCCCGAGGCGCCGGAAGATCGACTCGGCCTCCTCGTGCATGGCGGCGCGGTCGATGCGTCGGCCGGCTCCGAGGGGCATCCGGCCCATGAAGATGTTCTCGGTGACCGAGAGGTCGGGGAAGAGCGTCGGCTCCTGGTAGATGACCGCGATCCCCGCGCCCTTGGATTCGGCGGTGGAGGAGAAGTCGACGTCATTGCCCTTGAAGCGGAAGGTGCCGCCGTCGCGCCGGTGCACACCCGCCACGATCTTGACCAGCGTCGACTTGCCCGCGCCGTTCTCGCCGATCAGGGCGTGGATGGAGCCCGGCTCGACCCGCAGGGTGCCCGATCGCAGCGCCTGGACGGCACCGAAGGACTTGCGCACATCGGTCAGCTCGAGTACCGCGGGCAGTGATTGAAAGGTTTCACTCACGGGGCAGAGAGTAGGTGACCGCGCTCACAACGCGCAACAGTCGCGACGAAGTTTTTCGACGCGATCGCCCAGCGGGCTCGGACTCTCAAGTGGCCCACGCGTCGAAGGTCGATCTCCGCGACGACGTAGTACGTTTCACTCAGCACTCCTCGGACAGGACCTCTATGGCGCTCAACCACGCACCTCGCGGTAGCCGCTCCGCCTCCGTCAAGGACGTCGCCGCTGCCGCCGGCGTCTCCCTCGGGACGGTCTCGAACGTGCTCAACCGCCCCGACCGGGTGAGCACTCCGACTCGCGAGCGCGTCGAGCGGGCCATGGCCGATCTCGGCTTCGTGCGCAACGAGTCGGCCCGGCAGCTGCGCGCCGGCACCAGCCGCACCCTCGCCTACGTCGTCCTCGATGCCGGCAACCCCTTCTTCACCGACGTCGCCGACGGCATGGACAGCGCCGCCGAGCAGGCCGGGCTCTCCCTGGTGCTGTGCAACAGCGGCCAGCGCGCCGACCGGGAGGCCGCCCACCTCGCGCTCTTCCAGCAGCAGCGGGTGCAGGGACTGCTGGTCACGCCCGTGGATCCCGAGTCGCCCAGCCTCGATGCCGTCCGCGACCGGGGCACGCCGGTGGTGATCGTCGACCGCACCCGCACCGGCAGCGCCTTCTGCTCGGTGGCCGTCGACGACGTCCTCGGCGGCCGGATCGCGATCGAGCACCTCCTCGACCGGGGGCACACGCGGATCGCCTTCGTGGGCGGGCCTCCCGACCTCGGCCAGGTCCGCGACCGGCTCGTCGGGTCCCGTGCGGCCTGGGCCGACGCCGGCCTCCCCGAAGGTGACCTGACCGAGACTCTCACCCCCACCCTCGACGTCGAGGCCGGGCGCGAGGCGGGCGCCCGGATCGCCGGCCTGCCGAAGTCGCGGCGCCCCACTGCGGCCTTCTGTGCCAACGACATGACCGCCCTCGGCCTGCTCCAGCACGCGATCGGCAACGGCGTCCGCGTCCCCGAGGACCTCGCGATCGTCGGCTACGACGACATCCAGTTCGCCGGGGCCGCCGCCGTCCCCCTCACCTCGGTCCGCCAACCGCGCACCGAGCTGGGCCGCGCCGCCGCCGAGCTCGCCATCGACGAGGCCACCAACCCCGCCCACGAGCACCAGCAGGTGATCTTCACCCCCGAGCTGGTCGCCCGCGAGTCCACCCGCCACTGACCATCCTGCGCTGACCCGTCAGCCATAGCGGACGGGTCGGCGTCCCACTTGCGCTGACCCGTCAGCTATAGCGGACGGGTCGGCGTCCCATTTGCGCATTTGCGCTGACCCGTCAGCCATAGCGGACGGGTCGGCGTGAATGGGGCGGTCATGGATCAAACTGGTTGGACTTCCTATCAAATCGATGAGACCCTTGAAGCACCGCGTCCGCCACCCCAGGGAGCCACCGTGTCCGAGCTTCACGTGCCGTCGAACCCCGTCCGCCTGGTCACTGCGAGCAGCCTGTTCGACGGCCATGACGCCTCGATCAACATCATGCGGCGGATCTTCCAGAGCCAGGGCTGCGAGGTGATCCACCTCGGCCACAACCGGTCGGTCCAGGAGGTCGTCGACGCCGCCCTCGAGGAGGACGTGCAGGGCGTGGCCGTCTCGTCCTACCAGGGCGGGCACGTGGAGTACTTCGAGTACCTCGTGGAGTCGCTGCGGGCCCAGGGCGCCGACCACGTGAAGGTCGTCGGCGGTGGCGGCGGCGTGATCGTGCAGGACGAGATCGACCGGCTCCGCGCCAGCGGCGTCACGATCTTCTCCCCCGAGGACGGCCAGCGGATGGGCCTGGTCGGCATGATCAACTCGGTGGTCGCCGACTGCGACTCCGACCTGTGGCAGACCAAGCAGGTCACCGCCGAGCAGATCCTCAGCGGCGACCGGTTCGCGGTGGCGCGGGCGATCACCGGCGCCGAGACCGGGCGTCTGGACGACGAACTGCTCGCCGCCGTCCGCGCGGCCGCCGACCGGCACCCGGTGCCCGTGCTCGGCATCACCGGCACCGGCGGCTCCGGGAAGTCCTCCCTCACCGACGAGCTGGTGCGCCGCTTCCGCGTCGACCAGCAGGACAAGCTGCGCATCGCGGTGATCGCCATCGACCCGACCCGCCGCAAGGGCGGCGGCGCGCTGCTCGGCGACCGGATCCGGATGAACTCCCTCGACGGCGAGCGCGTCTTCTTCCGCTCACTGGCCACCCGCGGCGCCCACGAGATCCCCGACCAGATCGCCGACGTCGTCGCCATGCTCAAGGCGGCCGGCTTCGACCTGGTGGTCGTCGAGACGCCGGGCATCGGCCAGGGCGACGCCGCGATCGTCCCGTTCGTCGACACCTCGATGTACGTGATGACGCCGGAGTTCGGCGCCGCCTCGCAGCTGGAGAAGATCGACATGCTCGACTTCGCCGACGTGGTGGCGATCAACAAGTTCGAGCGCCGCGGCGCCGCCGACGCCCTGCGCGACGTCGGCCGCCAGCTGGTGCGCAACCGCGAGGCGTTCGGCAAGCAGCCCTCCGACATGCCGGTCTTCGGCACCTCGGCCGCCCGCTTCAACGACGACGGCGTCACCGCGCTCTACCAGCACCTGCGTGGCCTGCTCGCCGACGGCGGCCTGCCGGTCACCGAGGGCACGCTGCCCGCCGTCGACACAAAGACGTCGTCCGCGATCACCCAGGTGATCCCCGGCGACCGGGTGCGCTACCTGTCCGAGATCACCGAGACGGTGCGCGCCTACCACGCCCGCACCGACGAGCTGGCCGACGCCGCCCGCCGCGTCCAGCGGCTCTCCGAGGTCGCCGCCGAGCTCACCGACCGCGCCGAGATCGACCGCCTGCTCGAGCAGGCGCGCGAGGACCTTCCCCGCGAGGTCCGCGACCAGATCGACGGCTGGGACTCGGTCGTGGAGGCCTACTCCGGCGACGAGCAGGTCGTCGTCGTCCGCGACAAGGAGATCCACACCAGCCTGGTGCGCGAGTCGCTGTCGGGCAACAAGATCCGTCGCGTCGCACTCCCCCACTACACCGACCACGGCGAGCTGGTGCGCTTCTGGCGCAAGGAGAACCTGCCCGGCATGTTCCCCTTCACCGCCGGGGTCTTCCAGTTCAAGCGCGACGGCGAGGACCCGGCTCGGATGTTCGCCGGCGAGGGCGACCCCGCGCGCACCAACCGCCGCTTCAAGGTCCTCAGCGCCGACAGCGACGCCAAGCGGCTCTCCACGGCGTTCGACTCGGTGACCCTCTACGGTCGCGACCCCGACGAGCGCCCCGACATCTACGGCAAGGTCGGCACGTCGGGCGTGAGCGTGGCGACCCTCGACGACATGAAGGTGCTCTACGACGGGTTCGACCTGGTGGCGCCCTCGACCAGCGTGTCGATGACCATCAACGGCCCGGCCCCCACCGTGCTGGCGTTCTTCCTCAACACCGTGATCGACCAGCAGGTCGACAAGTTCCGCGACGCCGAGGGCCGCGAGCCGTCGTCCGAGGAGCGCGCCGAGCTGGCCGCCAAGGCCGTCGCGACCGTGCGCGGCACGGTGCAGGCCGACATCCTCAAGGAGGACCAGGGCCAGAACACCTGCCTGTTCTCCACCGAGTTCAGCCTGCGGATGATGGCCGACATCCAGGAGTGGTTCATCCAGAACCAGGTCCGCAACTTCTACTCGGTCTCCATCTCCGGCTACCACATCGCCGAGGCCGGAGCGAACCCGATCAGCCAGCTGGCCTTCACCCTCGCCAACGGCTTCACCTACGTCGAGTCCTACCTCGCGCGCGGCCTCGACATCGACGACTTCGCGCCCAACCTGTCGTTCTTCTTCTCCAACGGCATGGACCCCGAGTACTCGGTAATCGGCCGCGTCGCGCGCCGGATCTGGGCGGTCGCCATGCGCGACAAGTACGGCGCCAACGAGCGCTCGCAGAAGCTGAAGTACCACGTCCAGACCTCCGGACGCTCCCTGCACGCGCAGGAGATGGACTTCAACGACATCCGCACCACGCTCCAGGCGCTGATCGCGATCTACGACAACGCCAACTCCCTGCACACCAACGCCTACGACGAGGCGGTCACCACCCCCACCGAGGAGTCGGTGCGCCGGGCGCTGGCCATCCAGCTGATCATCAACCGCGAGTGGGGCCTGGCCATGAACGAGAACCCGCTCCAGGGCTCGTTCATCATCGACGAGCTCACCGACCTCGTCGAGGCCGCGGTGCTCAAGGAGTTCGACGCGATCAACGAGCGCGGCGGCGTCCTCGGCGCGATGGAGACCGGCTACCAGCGCGGCCGGATCCAGGACGAGTCGATGCTCTACGAGCACCGCAAGCACGACGGCTCGCTACCGATCATCGGCGTCAACACCTTCCGCCGGCCCGACTCCGACGACGGCACTCCCGAGCACGTCGAGCTCGCCCGCGCCACCGACGCCGAGAAGGAGTCCCAGCTCAACCGGGTCCACGCCTTCCAGGCCGAGCACGCCGAGGAGGCCACCGAGGCGCTGGCCCGCCTCAAGGACGCCGCCACCTCCGGCGAGAACGTGTTCGCCGTCCTGATGGACGCCGCCCGCGTGTGCTCCCTCGGCCAGATCACCGAGGCCTTCTTCGAGGTCGGCGGCCAGTACCGACGCAACGTCTGAGCCTCGCACGGGTCCCCCGCGCAGCGTCGTCGGATCGGGCCCCTGTGGACAGACCCCGGATAGTTTGAGGCGTTATCAACCTCGACCACCCGCCCCGAGGTTGATTACGCCTCAAACTATCCCCGGCCCGCTACCCCCGGCCCGCTCGGGCACGTCACCCACGACCATCTACGGTTGCGCCCATGACCCCACGCATGCGGCTCCCCCTGATCTCGGCTGCGGCACTGATCGCCGTCCTCTCCTTCGGCGGCTGCTCGAGCAGCGACGACGACGGCGGGAAGGACTCCGGGGACTCCGCCAGCCCGTCGTCGATCGCCGCCTCGAAGGTCGAGGAGGAGGTCAAGGCGGAGCTCACCGAGCTGGCCGGTGTCGCACCCGACGACGTCGCCTGCGTCGACCTCCCCGCCGAGGTCGATGCCTCGATCCGCTGCACCGTGAGCAGGGACGGCGAGGAGATCGGCGCGACCGTCACCGTCACCTCGGTCGACGGCGGCGACGTCGAGTTCGACATCCAGGTCGACGAGGCGTCGCCGGGGGCCGACCCGTCCTCGGGTGCGACCGGGGCGGCCGTTCCCGCCGCCGACGTCGCCGAGCAGGCGAAGCAGCAGCTGGCGGCGTCGGTCGGCCAGGAGCCCGACGACGTCACCTGCGTCGACGACCTGCCCGCCGAGGTGGGCGCCACGATCCGGTGCACCCTCACCGACGCCGGCACCCAGTACGGCGTGACCGTCACGGCCACCGAGGTCGACGGCACCAACGTGAAGTTCGACGTCCAGGTGGACCAGGAGCCGATGACCCCGTGAGGACTCGTTGAGCACCCGATGAGCACCGATCGCGACGACCTCGGCACGCCGGTCCCGCTCACGGGGCCCGCCCGGCGGGTCGTGTCCTTGGTGCCCTCCCTCACCGAGGCGCTGGTCTCCGTCGAGCCGGGGGCGGTCGTGGGTGCGACCGACTGGTGCACGCACCCCGCCGACCTCGACGTCGCCCGGGTGCGGGGCACCAAGAACCCCGACCTCGCCGCGATCCGGGCGCTGAGCCCCGACGTCGTGGTGGCGAACAAGGAGGAGAACCGCGAGCTCGACGTGCGCCGGCTGCGCGAGTCCGGCGTCACGGTGTGGGTCACCGACATCGAGACCGTGCCGCAGGCCGTCGCGTCGATGGCGCGGCTGTTCGACTTCCTCGGCTGGCACTCGCCCGACTGGCTGGCGGCCTCGCGCGACCTGTGGTGCGGCGACCGCCCGCCGGTCACCCGCACCGTCGCGGTCCCGATCTGGCGCGATCCGTGGATGGTGGTCGGCGCGCGCAACTTCACCACCGACCTGCTGCGCCGCCTGGGCTGGGCGAATGTCTACGCCGAGGACGCCGACCGCTACCCGAGCGTCGACCTCGCCGACCTCGACGCCGCCGGCGCCGACGTCGTCCTGCTCCCCGACGAGCCCTACGTCTTCACCGCCGACGACGGCCCCGAGGCCTTCACCCGAACGCCCACCGAACTGATCTCGGGCAGGCTGATCACCTGGTACGGCCCCTCCCTCGTCGAGGCGGCCGAACTGGCTCGCTGAGCCGAGACCGGCACCAGCGGGCGATGAGTCTCGCTGTCGGACCGGGTCGGTATCCGAGCATCGTCATCGACCCCGGGAGGCCACCCTTGAAGCTGCTACTCACCTCCGGCGGCGTCACGAACGCCAGCATCCGTGACACCCTGGTCGAGCTGCTGGGGAAGCCGATCGCCGACTCGACCGCGCTGTGCATCCCCACCGCGATGTACGGGCATCCGTGGAACGGCCCCGGGGAGAAGGTCTGGCGGTTCATCAGTGGGCAGGAGCCCGGAAACCCGATGGTCGACCTGGGGTGGAAGTCGATGGGCATCTTGGAGCTCACCGCGCTGCCCAGCATCGACGCCGAGCGCTGGGTCCCGCTGGTGCGCGAGACCGACGCACTCCTGGTCGCCGGCGGCGACGTCCTCTACCTGTATCACTGGATGCGGGAGACGGGACTGGTCGACCTGCTCCCGTCGCTGGACGACACCGTGTGGGTGGGACTGAGCGCGGGCAGCATGGTGATGACCCCTGAGGTCGGCGAGGAGTTCATCCAGTGGCGGCCGCCGACGGGCGACGTCGGCACGTTGGGACTGGTCGACTTCTCGATCTGCCCGCACGTCGCGCCGGACGGCGAGCCGGGCAACTCGATGGCCGAGGCCGAGCAGTGGGCGGCCGGCATCGCCGGCCCGACGTACGCCGTCGACGACCAGACTGCGATCACGGTCGTCGACGGCGCCGTCGAGGTCGTGTCGGAGGGTCACTGGCGCCAGCTGAGCTGACTATCCGGGATCAGCTCACCAGGACCCAGGTGTTGAAGTCGTCGCCCTCGATCGAGATCGAACCCGGGTTGACGATCAGCTGCGGGTCGCCGGCGGCCGGCGCGTCCAGCGTGACCTCCTCGGTCGGCGTCAGCTCCGCGGTGTCTCCGCTCGCGTCGTAGACGCGCAAGGCCGTCGGGCTGACGGTGTAGACGAGGGTGCCGCACTGGACGAAGCCGAACGGCTCGGTCTCGGTGATCGTCCAGGTCTGGTCCGAGGTGGTGTCGCGCAGCGTGATCGACGTCGGCTCGTCGAAGGTGGGCGCGTAGACGACCCGCTCGGCCGTGGCGTCGGGATCCTGGGTCAGGTCGTCGCCCAGCGAGGCGGGGATCTGCGTCCAGTCGATGCCGAACAGCTCGTCGACGAGCACCTTCTCGCCGTCCAGGCCGATCCGCTCGGAGGTCTGCACCGTCTCGGGTCCGTCGCCATCCACGACGACCGACGACTCTCCGTCGAGCCCGACCACGTCGATCGTTCCCGTGACGTGGTCGTACTCGGCGAATCCGGAGCTGGTCTCGCCGGTGTGCTCGATCTCCTGCTCCCACACCACGGCGCCCTTCGCGTCGCGACGCTGGAGGGCCACCGACGTCTCGGTGCGCGGATAGGCGATGACGAAGCCGTCCTCCAGCACGGTCACCAGCTCGACGTCGCCGACCAGGTCGGTGATGGGTGCGCCCACCGGGACCGGTTCGGCGTCGTCGGGCTCAGCAGGGAGGACGAAGATCTGGTCGTCCGGAGCCTCGAAGTCGACCTCTTCGGAGCCGGCCCGGTAGACGGTGTCGGCGTTCGCGGCGGGCTTCGCGGAACCCCCGATAGGCACCTCGACGACCCGCTGGGCGCCGAACGACGTCGGGCACTGCCCGCTGAGGACCGCACCGGACGACGGGTCGTCCGCCGGGTCGGACATGGAGCTCTTCGGATCCGGCTCCTCGCCGGCACCGTCCTCGCCACCGCCGCAGGCCGACAAAGAGCTCGCGACAACCAGCGCGACGGCGGCTCGAAGAGCCAACGATGTTCTCGACACAGTGCATATCCCCCAGGTGACAGGCCGCAGCAGGCGCCGCAGCGCGGAAACCCTAGGACGAGTCCCGACCGATGGCGGTTCCCTGTCCATTCACCGTCACGTCGGCCACTCGCACCAGCAGCGGACGGTCGACGTCGTCCTCGACCTCGCCGGTGGCCCACCACAGTCGTAGGTCGGCGCCGTGCACCTCGAGGACGGCGAGGTTGTTGTCGAACCACGGACCTTCGACCAGCCGCCACGTGAACGGCGCGTCGGGCACCTTCGCCGAGCGTGCGACGAGGTGACCGAGCGGCCCGGCGACGCCGTAGGACAGGGCGGCGGTCGCGAACCGCATCCTGCGCGGGAGCGGGTTGCGGATCGGCGAGCAGACGGCTTGGAAGATCCGGCTGCGCACGTGGGGGCGATCCTCCGGACGCGGGGTGACCGAGGAGAGATAGCTGTGGTGCACGTCGCCGGAGAGGAACATGATCGTCGCCGGCGGCCGCCCGCGCTCGCCGCGCGCGACCTGGAGCACCATCTCGGCGACCTGGCGGAAGCCGCGCTGGAAGGCGGCCCAGTGCTCGAGGTCGACGGTCTGGCGCACCTTCTCGCCCAGCCCGGAGAGCTGGCGTCCCCAACCGCCGCCGGCCAGCGCCTCGGAGAACGCCTCCACGTAGTGCAGGCCGGGCGCGAGCAGGAACGGGAGAGACGTCGCGACGATCAGGTGATCGACGTCGCCGCGCATCTGCTCGTCAAGCCAGGCCATCTCGTCGTCGTCCAGGATGCTGCGGTCCTCGGGATCGAGCACCCGCGCGGCACGCGAGTCGACGACGATCAGCCGGGACTGCGTGCCCAGATCGCGCGCGTAGCTCCATCGATAGGAGGTGGGCTCTTGATCGGCCCGGTTCGCGAAGGCGTCGAGTCGCTCGCTCAGGTCGTAGCCCGGCTCGTCGGAGTGAGCGGTGATCTCCTGCCACAACGGATCCTCGTCGCGCTCGGCCGGCGTCATGTTGCCCAGGTGCTGATAGACCCAGTACGACGCCAGCCCGCCGACGATCCGGTCGTGCCACCAGCTGGTGGCCTCCATCTCGTCCTTCCAGGCGCGCGAGGTGTTCCAGTCGTCGCGGATGTCGTGGTCGTCGAAGATCATCAGGCTCGGCAGCGTGGACAGGAGCCAGCGGTTGACCGGGTCCGACCAGGCGAGCTTGTAGAGGTGGGCGTACTCCTCGTAGTCCTTGAGCTCGTCCCCGGGCGGCTCGTCCAGGCCGCGCCGCTCCTCGATGAAGGCGCGCATCGCCTCGGTCGTCTCGTCGGCGTAGACCTGGTCGCCGAGGAAGGCGACCAGGTCGGGCCACCGCGGCTCGTCGCCGTCTGGATCCCGGCTGGCGTCGACGTGGCCGGTGAGACCGGCCATCCGCAACGCGAAGGCGCGCAGCGCATCGACTCCGTGCGTGGCGTTCCCCTTCTCGTCGTGCGACACCGAGGTCCGGCACGACCCATAGGCGAGCCGCAGCGGCTTGGTGTGGTCGAGGGTCGGCACGACCGAGGGTGGGAGCGTCGAGTCGGACTCCGGCCACACGCGCTCGTCGTCGACGTCGACGGTGTAGGCGTAGCGCCGGCCCGACTCGAGCCCGTCGAGGCACACCAGCGCGTAGTGGTGGTCGTGCGCGGCGAAGGTCACGGCCTCGGCCGTCGGCCCGTCGTCGGTGCGCACCCGCACCCTCGCCGGCCGGTCGACCTCCACCCAGATCGAGGCCGAGTGCTGGTCGACGTGGCGCAGGAGCGGTCCGAGGACCAGGGATGTCATGGGTCCTGCCTACCAGGCTCGTGGCGTCTGCGCCGAGACGCCGAGTCGGCGCGAATGTCGAACAGAAACGCCGACTCGGCGTTATTTCAGGGTCAGCCCCGCAGTTCGCGGCGCAGGATCTTGCCGGTGACCGTCTTCGGGAGCTCGTCGAGGATCACGACCTCGCGGGGGTACTTGTAGGCGGCCATCCGCTCCTTGCAGTGGGCGATCAGGTCCTCGGGGGTGGCCGCCACGCCGTCCTTGAGGCTGACGAACGCCTTGACGGTCTCGCCGCGCTTCTCGTCCGGGACGCCGACGACGGCCGCCTCGCGGACCGCGGCGTGCTCGGCGAGCACGTCCTCCACCTCGCGCGGCCAGACCTTGTAGCCCGAGGCGTTGATCATGTCCTTCTTGCGGTCGACGATGAAGATCCAGCCCTCGGGGTTCATGAACCCGACGTCGCCGCTCTTGAGCGCGCCGCCGGGCAGGTTCGCCGCGGTCTCGTCGGGCTTGCCCCAGTAGCCGGCCACCACCTGGGGACCGTCGGCGACGATCTCGCCGACCTCGCCGAGCTCGACGTCGTTGCCCTCCTCGTCCTGGATCCGGACCACGGTGCTCGGCACCGGCACACCGACTGCGAGCGCGCCCGAGGTCGGATCCACCGGGGAGGGGGTGCCGAACGGCGTGAGCGTCATCGGGCTGGTGGTCTCGGTGAGGCCGTAGGCGTTGTGCACCTGGAGCCCGGTGGCCTCCTTGAACGCCTTCTCCGCGGTCGGCGAGATCGCCGCGCCGCCTGAGTAGGTGGAGGTGAAGGAGGCGAAGTGGTCGCGCGTGAGCGCGGGCGAGTTCAGCAGCGCGTTGAACGCCGTGATCGCTCCGATCGTGTACGTCGGCCGGTGTTCCAGCAGCGCGTCGAGGACGACGTTCGGCTCGAACCGGTAGGCCAGAACCAGCGGCATCGGGGCGAGCAGGCTCACCCCGATGTGGCCGATCAGGCCGGTGATGTGGAACAGCGGAGCGACCCCGAAGACCGACCCACCCGGCCGGAACCGGGCCCAGTCGCGGTAGACGGTGGAGGTGAACACCACGTTGCCGTGGGTGTTCATCGCGCCCTTCGGCACCCCGGTGGTGCCCGAGGTGTAGGTGAGGAATGCGACGTCGTCCGGTCCGAACTCGACCGGCGGCGGCACCTGGCCGCGGTACTGCTCGATCAGCTCGAGCAGGTCGACGGTGCCGTCGTGCCGGGTGCGCTCGAGACCGGCGAAGACCCGTTGGTCGTCGCGGGTCTGGTAGTCGAGCTCGCTGGTCGTGATCACCAGCGACACATCGGTGTCGGGGACGACGTCGCGGGCTACCTCGTCGTAGAGCGACTCCAGCGCCACCAGGACGGTCGCGCCGGAGTCCTTGAGCAGGTAGGACAGCTCGCGCGCGCGGCTCATCGGGTTGATCGAGACCAGCACGCCGCCGGCCTTCCAGGCGGCGAGCATGCACACCACGAACTGCGGGACGTTCTGGAGATAGACCGCCAGTCGGGAGCCCGACTGGAAGCCGTTCGCGAGCAGCGCACAGGCGAGCGCATCGCTCTGCTCGTCTAGCTCGGCGCGGGTGACCTCCCCGTCGAAGTAGCGGATCGCCACCCCGTCCGGATCGGCGGCCAGCCCGGCCCGAAACATCGCGAGCGCGCTCGGGTGCTCCGGCTCCAGGTCGGCAGGGAAGTCGCCGTACAGCCCCAGCCAGGGCCGCTCGTCGTAGACGCTCATCGGCGGCTACTTGATGACGATGGGGTTGACCGGAGAGCCACTGCCTTGTGCCACCTTGAGCGGGGCGGCGGCGTAGAAGAACTCATAGACGCCGTCCTCGGCACAGTCGGCGGCGAGCTTCTCCAGGTCGGTGATCTCGGTGAGGGTGATGCCGAGGTTGCGCATCAAGGCGTTGTGCAGCACCAGGGCGACGCCGTTGTTGGGGTCGAAGGTGACCTCGTTGGCGATGGTGTCGGTGACCAGGTTCGGGATCTCCATGTCGGCGAACCACTGCACCAGCTCGGGGCTGTAGACCAGGCCCGGCTCGCAGAAGTCCTCGTAGAACTTGTCGCCGAGCTCGAAGAACAGCTGGAGGTAGTTGGTGCGGATCAGGAGGATGTCGCGCTTGCGGAGCTCGACCCCCTGCGCCTCGGCACAGGCGATGAGGTCCTCGTGGGTGAAGGTCTCGGCGGAGTCGAGGGTCGGCTTGCCGCGGAATCGTGCCATGTCGAGCAGGACCGCGCGCCCCACGACGCCGCGCTCGGCGATCGGCTCGATGCTCGCCTTGTCCAGGCCCCCGACGGTGGTGCGGGCGTCGTAGCCGTTCCAGATCTTCCCGCCGTACCAGACGTGGCCGAGGGCGTCGTACTGCGTGGATCCCTGGAGGAAGGCGTTGATCTTGTCGTCGGCGTAGTGCAGGCCGCCGGGGAAGGAGGGTGCGTCCTCGGCGTCCCACGACGCCTCGTCGAGGATCTGGGTGCGCTCGGCGGGCGAACGACCCGGCCATACCGGGTCGCCCTTGGGGTCGCCGATCAGGCGCTGCAGGGTGAACACCTTGCCACTGGAGATCAGCCGCGCCGCATCGAGCACCTCCTGGGGTCCGAGATAGTTCAGGCTGCCTACCTCGTCGTCCTCGCCCCACTTGCCCCAGTTGGACGGCGCGTCGGCGAGCAGGTCTGTCAGGTCGGGCGAGTCGGTCATCGGTACACCTTTCGATCGAGCGGGAGGGAGAGAACCGGGCTGAACCCACCGATCGAACGTTCTGACGGGTTCAATGCGATGAGCGTCACAAGGATGCGCGCTCGCGTCAACCCCCTGATACGACTGTTCGGCACTCTCTTGGGCGACTCTTGGGGAGGTCTGGCCCGCCGACCGGTCGAGTTCGGCCAGGCTGAAGTCAGCGGGGCGTGGCTCGCATCATGTCGCGCGCCAGGACGGCGTACTCGGCGGCGATCTCGACCGGCGACTGGGAGCCGTCCTCGGTGAACCAGTGGGGCACCGCGGTGCACATCGTGACGATCGCGCGCGCGGTGTTGTGCGGGAGCGCCACGGCGAACACCCCCTCCTCGACGCCGCTTGCCGCAGCCCGCTCCAGCGCCGCTTGGACCGCACGCCGGGCGGCGAGGATCCGGCTGCGGTCGGGCTCCTCGAGGCTGCGCGACTCGGTCGCGACGATGAAGGCCTCGTCGGCACGGACCGCATGGAAGAGGGCGAGCGCCTCGACCATGCTCTCGAACCGGTCTGCGGCGGTGGCGCCGTCCTCGCCGGCGAGAACCACCCGCCAGGTGAGGTCCTCCAGGACGAGGTCGGAGAGGGCGACCAGCAGGCTCTGCTTGCTGCGGTAGTGGTGATAGATCCCGGCGATGCTGATGTCGGCCGCCGAGGCGATCATCCGCATGGTCGCTCCGTGGTAGCCCAGTTCCCGGAACACCACGACCGCGGCGGCCAGCACCGGGTCGAGCGGCAGCGGTGCGAACCGGCGCCAGTCGTCGTCGGGCGGCGCGAGGTCGGAGCCGTCGACCAGCGCGGCCGGGGCCGGAGCCAGCAGCTGCGCCGCGGAGGTGCCCAGCGCCTCGGCGATCTGCTGGAGACGAGCGACGGTGAGCGACACCTTGCCGTTCTCGACCGCGCTCATCGTGCCGATGCTGACGCCGACCCGCTCGGCCACCCCGCGCAGCGTCAGCCCGGCCTCGAGGCGGGCACGACGGATCGCCGCACCGGCGCCGTCGAGTTCAGCCATGCTGAACACCGTAGTGCGTAGCCGCCGGCGATGCATCGTTGGCACAATTCGCCCGAGCGCGTCCACCCGAGGAGGAGTCATGGGGCCGGACACCCACGAACGCGACCACCCCTGGCTCGCCGCGTACCCCGAGGGACGCCCGCACTCACTGGACCGCGAGCACGATGGCGGACTCTCGATGCTCCGCAGCGCCGTGGCGGCCAAGCCCGGTGACCCCGCACTGCACTACCTCGACGGCACCCTCACCTGGACCGACCTCGACCGCGGCTCCGACGCGCTCGCGGCATTGCTGCTCTCCCGAGGCTTCGCGCCGGGCGAACGGCTGGCGGTGTGCGTTCAGAACGACCCCGCGTTCGTCATCGGCCTCCTGGCGGCCTGGAAGGCCGGCGGAGTCGCCGCGCTGGTCAGTCCGATGTCGCGCACGCGCGAGCTCGACGCGATCCTGCGCGACTGTGAACCGGCTGCGCTGCTCATCCTCGACGACCTGTACGAGGACGTGGCCCGAGGCGTGCTCGCCGGTGCCGCGCACAGCGTGCACACCGTCGTCACCGTCAGCCCACTCGACGGTCAGCACAGCGACGACCCACGCCTGTTCGACGGCCTCGACCGGCGTCGTCCGGGCGACACTCTCGACCTCGGCGCGGTCATCTCGACCGGCCTGACGCCGCACGGGGAGGTCGGTGCGGCGACCGCCCCCGACGACGTCGCGGTGCTCGCCTACACCTCCGGCACGACGGGGCGACCGAAGGGCGCGATGCTCACCCACCGCAACCTCGCCCACAGCGCCCAGGTCTACCGCGACTGGCACGATCTGCGTCCCGGCGAGCCGGTGCTGGCGCTCTCCCCTGTGTTCCACGTGACCGGGCTGGTCGGAGGGGTGCTGCTCTCCCTGCTGCTCGGCTCGCCGCTGGTGCTGACCCACCGGATCCTGCCTGGGGTCACCCTCGATGCGGTGCGTCGTTGGCGTCCGGCGTTCGCGATCGCCGCGATCACCGCCTACATCGGCCTGGTCGACGACGGTCACGCGACGCCCGACGACTTCGCGTCCTTCCGAGTGCTCGCCTCGGGCGGCGCTCCCATCGAACCAGCCACCGCGGACCGTCTCGAGGCCGCGCTGGGCCACTACATCCACAACGTGTACGGGCAGACCGAGACCACCTCCCCGTCCCATGCGGTGCCGCCCGGCGTCCGCGCACCTGTCGACGAGGGCACCCGCACCCTGTCGGTCGGGCTCCCGGTCTTCGACACCGTCGCCCGGATCGTCGACGACGCGGGCGCGGAGGTCCCGGCCGGCGAGATCGGCGAGATCGTGACCTCCGGCCCCCAGGTGAGTCCTGGCTACTGGCGCAACCCCGAGGCCACCGCCGAGGGCATCCCCGACGGCCGGCTGCGCACCGGCGACGTCGGCTTCATGGACGCCGAGGGTTGGTTCTACGTCGTCGACCGGCGCAAGGACATGATCAACGCCTCCGGCTACAAGGTCTGGCCGCGCGAGGTCGAGCAGGTGCTGGCCGATCATCCGGCGGTCCGTGAGGTCGCGGTCGTCGGCATCCCCGACGACTACCGCGGCGAGTCGGTGAAGGCCTTCGTCGCACTCCGCGAGGGCGCCGACGTCGACGAGGCCGCGCTGGTGCGCTACTGCCGCGACCGGATGGCCGCCTACAAGTACCCCCGTGAGATCGAGCTGGTCGCTCACCTCCCCCGCACCACCACCGGCAAGGTGCTCCGCCGCATGCTGCGTGGGTGAGGGCGCCGCGGCCGTTCCACCGACCGGCGAGCCCACCGCCGAGAGGACAAGTACGGTGGTCCTGCCCTGGTCTCATCTCGCGAAGGAGCGCCATGCCCGCCCGCAGAGTTCTCGCCACCGACGAGCACGCCGACCTGCTGCGCCTGGTGCGTCAGATCGCCACGGAGGAGCTTCTCCCGCGCGCCGCCACGGCCGAGGCCGAGGAGAAGTTCCCCCGCGAGGTGTTCCGCATGCTCGGGCAGACCGGCCTCCTCGGGCTCCCTTACCCGGAGGAGTACGGCGGGGCGGGACTGCCCTACGAGGTCTACCTCCAGGTGCTCGAGGAGATCGGTGCGGTGTGGGCGAGCGTCGGGGTCGGCGTCTCGGTGCACGCATTGTCCTGCTTCGGGCTCGCGACCGTCGGCACCGAGGAGCAGAAGCAGAAGTGGCTGCCCGACATGCTCGGCGGCGAGCTGCTCGGCGCCTACTGCCTGTCCGAGCCGCACGCCGGGTCCGACCCGGCCGCGATGCGGACCACCGCGCGCCGTGACGGCGACGAGTACGTCATCGACGGCGCGAAGGCTTGGACCACCCACGGCGGCGAGGCCGACTTCTACAAGGTCATGGCGCGCACCTCCGATGACCGCAATGGCATCTCCTGCTTCCTGGTACCGGCCGACGCGGCCGGCCTCTCGTCGGATCCTCCCGAGCGCAAGATGGGCCTCACCGGATCCTCGACCACCACGATGCGCTTCGACGGGGTTCGGGTGCCGGTCGAGCGACGCCTCGGCGCGGAGGGCGACGGTCTCAAGATCGCCCTCGCCGGCCTCGACTCCGGTCGGCTCGGCATCGCCGCGGTCGCGACCGGCCTGGCGCAGGGAGCGCTCGACCAGGCGGTCGCCTACGCCAAGGAGCGGGAGACGTTCGGCCAGCCGATCATCGAGCACCAGGGGCTCGCGTTCCTGCTCGCCGACATGGAGGCGGCCGTTCAGGGTGCACGGGCGGTCACCCTGCACGCGGCACGCCTCAAGGACGCGGGTCTGCCGTTCGGCCGCGAGGCGAGCATCGCCAAGCTCACCGCCACCGACAACGCGATGAAGGTGACCACCGACGCCGTGCAGGTCTTCGGCGGCTACGGCTACACCCGCGACTTCCCCGTCGAGCGGTTCATGCGCGAGGCGAAGGTGATGCAGATCTTCGAGGGCACCAACCAGATCCAGCGGATGGTCATCGGGCGATCGCTCAACTCCAGCCGCGACGACCAGGGCACCATCACCCATCACCGCCCGGCCGAGGCCTGACGACGCCGGTCCCGCACGTGGCCGGTCCCGCACGTGGCCCGTCCCGCACGTGGCCGATCCCCCACGTAGCCGACCTCCCACGTGGCCGGTCCCGCACGTGGCCGGTCCCGCACGTAGCCGATCCCCCACGTAGCCGATCCCCCACGTAGCCGATCCCGCACGTGAGCGATCCCGTACGGCCCGGGCGTAGCCTGAAGACGATGACCACCACCGCGCCGTCCCCGGTCGCACTCACCTCGCGATTCGCCACCGAGCTGCCCGAGCTCGCTCTGGCCTGGCAGGCCGAGGAGGCACCCGACCCACAGCTGCTCGCGCTCAACCGGCCGCTGGCCGGTGAGCTCGGCCTGGACGCGGACTGGTTGCAGTCTGCGGAGGGCGTCAGGTTCCTGGTCGGCAACGCGGTCCCCGACGGCGCTCACCCGGTGGCACAGTGCTACGCCGGGCACCAGTTCGGCGGATACGCCCCGCGCCTGGGCGACGGCCGCGCACTGCTGCTCGGCGAGATCGACGCGCTCGGCGGGCGCGACCTCCACCTCAAGGGATCGGGGCGGACGCCGTTCGCGCGCGGCGGCGACGGACTCGCGGTGGTGGGCCCGATGCTGCGCGAGTACGTCGTGAGCGAGGCCATGCACGCGCTGGGCATCCCGACCACGCGCTCGCTGGCCGTGGTGGCGACCGGACGCCGCGTCCAGCGCGAGACGGCACTGCCCGGCGCGGTGCTCGCCCGGATCGCCTCGAGCCATCTGCGGGTCGGCAGCTTCCAGTACGCCGCCGCGACCGGCGACGTCGACCTGCTCGACCGGCTCACCCGTCATGCGATCGCGCGCCACTATCCCGAGGCAGCGCAGGCACCGAACCCGGCACTCGCGCTCTACGAGGCGGTGGTCGCGGCGCAGGCCTCGTTGGTCGCGAAGTGGATGCTGGTCGGTTTCGTGCACGGCGTGATGAACACCGACAACGTCACGATCTCCGGCGAGACCATCGACTACGGCCCGTGCGCCTTCCTCGACGCCTTCGACCCCGCCACGACGTTCAGCTCGATCGACCAGGGCGGGCGCTACTCCTACGGCAACCAGCCGGTCGTCCTGGAATGGGACCTGGCTCGCCTCGGCGAGGCATTGCTGCCGCTGGTGCACGACGACCAGGAGGAGGCCGTTTCGCAGGTCACCGAGGCCCTCGGCGCATTCCGGCGCGAGTACTCCGCAGCGTGGTCCGTCGGGCTACGTGCGAAGCTCGGCCTCGCGGGCTCACGGGACGGGGCCGAGCCGGTGGTCGAGGACCTGCTGGGCCTGCTGCAGCGCGACCATCCCGACTTCACCTCGTTCTTCCGCGCACTCGCAGACGCCGCCGACGGGGACGCGGCGCCCGCACGCGACCTGGTGCTCGATCGTGACGGGTTCGACCGGTGGCTGGCGCGGTGGCAGTCGCTGGAGCCGGACTCCGGCCTGATGCGCCGCACGAATCCGGTGGTGATCCCGCGCAACCATCTGGTCGAGGAGGCGCTGAGCGCGGCCACCGCAGGCGACCTCGACCCGTTCGGCAGACTCCTCGACGCCGTCAGCCGGCCGTTCGAGGCGCGGCCAGGGTTCGGGCGCTACGCGGAGCCGGCGCCGGAGTCGTTTGGCGCCTACACCACCTACTGCGGCACCTGACGCCGCAGCAGCACGATCACCTCGTAGTGGTCGGTGTGGGGGAACATGTCGAGGAGTCTCGCCTGCTCGGCACGGAACGACGGCAACGCGGCGAGATCCCGCGCGAGCGTCTCGACGCGACAGCTTGAGTAGATCAACGCCTGTGCCGCCGAGGCCTCGATCCAGGCACACAGCTCGGGGCCGAGCCCCCGTCGGGGCGGGTTGACGACGACCAGGTCCGCGGCGGCCGCCTGCGCCCCGATCCCCCCGGTCACGTGGGACGGGTCGGTCGCGTCGCCGGCCGCGAACTCGACGTCGAGGAGACCCTGTTCGCGGGCAGCGGCGCGCGCACTGTGCACCGCCTGCTCGCTCAGCTCGACGCCCAGCACCCGCCGTCCGGGCGCCGCGAGGTGCATCGCGAACCCACCGACACCGCAGTAGAGGTCGAGGACCTGCCTTGGCTCGAGACCATCGGCCCACTCGCGAGCCTGTCGGTAGAGCGCGGCTGCGACGTCGGTGTTGGTCTGGAAGAAGCTCCGTGCTCCCAGGTGCAGGTCGACGTCGTTGACCGTGACCGGAAGCGTCGTCTGCTCGGTGAGCACGATCTCCTCCGGCCCTTCCAGCACCGCCTTGTGCTCGGGCTGGAGATTGGCGCTGACCACGACGGCGGCGGGGTTGGCGTCGAGGAAGCCCGGCAGGTGCTTGCGCAGTCGCGGCAACGACTCGGTCGAGCGCAGCACGAAGCGCACGAGGTACTGCCCCGAGGGCGACTCGGTGACCAGCACGTGCTTGAGCTCGCCGCGGCGGAGGCCCACGTCGTAGGGAGTGAGCCCCGCGGTCGTGATGAAGGCGGCCACCTCGGGCAGGAACGCCTGCATGGCAGGCGAGTACAGGCCACAGGCGCGAAGGTCGGTCCCGTCACCTCCCGCATCGAGGATGCCGAGCGTGGGCGCGTCAACGGTGCCGGCGACGACCATCTTGGCCTTGTTCCGAAACCCGCTCGGACGACTCGGCACCGGGGGGAGCCATCGCAGCCCCCTGCAGTCGGCGAGCACCGCTCGCGCGTGCTCGGCCTTGGCGTCGAGCTGCTGCTGGTAGGGGGTGCGCAGGTGGCTGCACGAGCGGCAGCGACCGTCCTCGAAGTATCCGCACCGCACGAGGTGACCCTACGGGGACTGGGCGCCGGTCAGGCCGTCTCCTCCCGCTCGGAGGAGAATCCGTGTTGGAGACACCAGACGACCGCCTGGCTCCGGCTGGTCACGCCGATGCGGCGGTAGGCGCTGCGGATATAGGTCTTCACCGAGTTGATGCTCAGGTAGCTCTGCTCGGCGATCTCCTGGTTGCTGAGGCCCTGGGTGATGAGAGTCAGGACGTCGACCTCGCGCGGCGTCAGGCCGACGTCGTGGCCGAGGCGATGCTGCACCGCATCGATCTCGCTAGAGCCGACCACGCGCCCGGCTCCTACCTCGACCGAGGTCGCCGACAACACGGCCTCGAGGAGTTCGTCGTCGTCGACCCCGAGGGAGAAGAAGCCGTCGGCTCCGCGGGCCAGCGCCCGCGAGGCGAGGTCGGGGCGTAGATCCTGCGACACCACGAGGACGGCGGCGGCGGTCTTCTCGACGAAGAAGTCGAGGTCCGCACCATCGCCTTCGTGCAGGCCGATGGCGTCGTACAGGATCACGTCGGGATCGGGGACATTGGCCGCGGTCGAGAGTTCGACGACGCGGACCCGGTCGGGGTGCTGGCCGAGCATCGCGGTGAGGCCGACAGCGACGACCTCCAACGGGCTCACGACGGCCACCCGACTCATATCGAGGGTCATGGACGAGTGTCTATCGGACGCCGAGTGGGAGCGGTGGAATGTTCACCCCAACGGGTGACTGGGTGTGTCGCGAAAACCACCCGATTCGGACGATGCCGATTCACCCTTAGGGATGAATCTACAGAAGCCAGTGGTTCTTCTCGGCCGAGGATCTGGCATTCTCGATAGGTGAGCAGTACCCGCCCCGTGCGACTGGCGATCGTCAACGACTACGAGATCGTTGTCATCGGCGTCGCCGCAGCTCTGCAACCCTTCGCCGATCGGGTCGACGTCATCGAGATCGCGGCCGGGCAGATCACCGTGAGCGATGTCGACGTCCTGCTCTACGACACCTTCGCCCAGCAGCAGGGCGGCGCGACGCCGGTGGCCGAGCTCGCCACCGATTCCCGACGACTGATCGTCTTCAGCTGGGAGGAGTCGCCGGAGGCCGTGCAGGCCTCGCTCGCGGCCGGAGCATCCGGATTCGTCTCGAAGCGCAGTTCGGCGCTCCAGCTGGTGGAGGCGGTCGAGCAGGTCCACGCCGGCCAGAAGGTCGCCCCGCCGAATGTCGATCTCTACACCGAGGAGACGGCTGCCGAGGCGCCACATGCCGGAGGGGTCGTGGGACGGTGGCCTGGCGACGAGCTGGGCCTCACCCCGCGCGAATCGGAGATCCTCGCCCTGATCTGCCAGGGACTCAGCAACAACGAGATCACCGACCGGACCTTCATCGGGCTCAACACCGTCAAGACCCACATCCGCGCGCTCTATCGCAAGATCGGTGTGGGGAGCCGCACCCAGGCGGTCGTGTGGGGCCACCAGCACGGCTTCACCCCCGACCGCTCGCGCTCCACCTGTCACTGACGGCGCCTGGCGGTTCGTCGGGTACCCGTGCTCCGCCGGCGGCGGAGGATTTCACAGGTGCTCGAGCGAATCCCGCAGGCTCTCGGCCACGAAGTCGCCCAGCACCGCCACGCCCTCGTGGTCGAGCACGGCCCGGGGCGGATCCCCACTGGGCAGGAAGTCCGCGTGGTAGGTGACCCGCGTGCCGCCGTCGACGGTGTCCTCGACGGTGAGGGTGCCGACCAGCGCGCCGGCGGCCGCTCGGCCGTGGACCTGGAGCCGCACCTGGTCGACGAACTCGGTGACGACGTACTCGACCTCGGTCCGGCGGCCACGGAACTTCGAGACGTTGTGGTACCTCGTGCCCACGCCGCCGTCACCGCTGACCCGGTCGGTGGTCAGCGTCGGGGGGTCCCACTCCTCGGTGGTCGTGAAGTCGGCCAGGAACCGCCACACCTTGCGCCGCGGCCGATCGACGGTGAAGGTGCGCTCTACGGTCGGCACGGCGACTCCCCTCGCATCAGACGGTGGTCATCCGACCATGACGTGCGACGAGGGGAGCCGTCCGCACCCCGAGGGGTGGCTGCTTGCTCAGGCAGCAGCCGACGCCGACTCCGAGACCTGCTCCAACGCCCCGCGGACGACGTCGAGGACGTCGCCGACGACGTGCACCGTGAGCGCCTCGAGGATCTCGGCGGGGACGTCGTCGAGGTCGGGCTCGTTGCGCAGCGGCACGAACACCTCGGTCAGGCCGGCGCGCTGAGCGGCGAGCAGCTTCTGCTTGAGCCCGCCGATCGGGAGCACGCGCCCGTTGAGGGTGACCTCGCCGGTCATACCGACCTCTGAGCGCACCGGGCGGCCGGTGGCCAACGAGGTGAGCGCGGTGACCATCGTGATGCCGGCCGAGGGACCGTCCTTCGGGACCGCGCCGGCGGGCACGTGCAGGTGGATCGCCCGGTCGAGTGTGGCGGGGTCGACGCCGAGCGCCTCGGCGTGCGACCGCACGAAGGTGAGTGCGATCTGCGCCGACTCCTTCATCACCTCACCGAGCTGGCCGGTGATCGTGAGCCCGGCCGGGCCGTCGTGGGCGGTGGCCTCGATGAAGAGGACGTCGCCACCGAGTCCGGTGACCGCCAGGCCGGTGGCGACGCCGGGGACGGCGGTGCGCTCGGCCGACTCGGGCGTGAACCGGGGCCGTCCGACGAGGTCGACCAGGTCGTCGAGGCCGACGTCGACGTGGGTGGCCTCGCTCGTCGCGAGGCGGGTCGCCGCCTTCCGCAGCGCCTTGGCGAGCAGTCGCTCCATCTGCCGCACGCCCGCCTCGCGGGTATGGTTGGCGGCCAGCTCGCGGAGAGCGTCGTCGGTGACGGTGACCTCGTCGGCCGTCAGCGCTGCGCGCTCCAGCTGCCGGGGCAGTAGGAAGTCGCGGGCGATGGCGACCTTGTCGTCCTCGGTGTAGCCGTCGAGGGTGATCAGCTCCATCCGGTCGAGCAGGGCGCTCGGGATCTGCTCGACGACGTTCGCGGTGGCAATGAACAGCACGTCGGACAGGTCGAGGTCGAGCTCGAGGTAGTGGTCGCGGAAGGTGTGGTTCTGTGCCGGGTCGAGAACCTCGAGCAGCGCCGCGGCGGGGTCGCCGCGATAGTCGGCACCGACCTTGTCGACCTCGTCGAGCAGGACGACCGGGTTCATCGTGCCCGCCTCCTTGATCGCGCGGACGATCCGGCCGGGCAGTGCGCCGACGTAGGTGCGGCGGTGGCCGCGGATCTCGGCCTCGTCACGGACGCCGCCGAGCGCGACGCGCACGAAGCTGCGGCCCAGCGAGCGGGCGACCGACTCGCCCAACGAGGTCTTGCCGACTCCGGGAGGGCCGGCCAGCAGGACGACGGCGCCGGAGCCGCGTCCGCCGACGACCTCGAGGCCGCGCTCGGCGCGCCGGGCGCGCACCGCGAGGTACTCCACGATGCGGTCCTTGACCTCCTCGAGCCCGTGGTGGTCGGCGTCGAGGACCTCGCGGGCCGCGGCGATGTCGGTGGAGTCCTCGCTCACCTGCCCCCAGGGCAGGTCGAGCACGGTGTCGAGCCAGGTGCGGATCCAGCCGGCCTCGGGGTTCTGGTCGCTGGAGCGCTCGAGCTTGGCGACCTCGCGCAGCGCCGCCTCGCGGACGGCGTCGGGCAGCTCGGTCGCGGCCTCGACCCGGGCGCGGTAGTCATCGGAGCCGTCCGGCTCGCCCTCGCCGAGCTCGGCGCGGATGGCGGCGAGCTGCTGGCGCAGGAGGTACTCGCGCTGGGTCTTCTCCATGCCCTCGCGGACGTCCTCGCCGATCTTGTCGGTGAGCTCGACCTCGGCGAGGTGCTCGCGGGTCCACTCGATGAGGGTCTCGAGGCGCGCGACGACGTCGGGCGTCTCGAGCAGCTCGCGCTTGCGCTCGTCGGAGAGGTAGGGCGCGTAGCCGGCGGTGTCGGCGATGGCGTCGGGATCGCTCATCCGGTGCACGGTGTCGATCAGCTGCCAGGCCTCACGGCGCTGGAGGACGGCGATCACCAGGCGCTTGTAGTCCTCAGCGAGCTCGTGGGCGCGCGCCGCGTCGGTGTCGTCGGCGGGGTCGTCGGTGTCGGTGGGCTCGGCGGCGCGGACCGGCTCGACGTCGACCCACAGGGCCGCGCCGGGTCCGGACACACCGCTGCCGATCTTGGCGCGGCGCTCGGCCTTCAGGACGGCGGCGGGCTCGCCGCCGGCGAGGCGGCCGACCCGCTCGACGGTGGCGATGACGCCGTAGGAGGCATAGCGGTCTTCGAGTCGGGGAGCAAGGAGGAGGCGGCTGTCGCTGCTCGCGCGGGCGGCGTCGATCGCGCTCCGGGCGGCGTCGTCGAGCTCGACCGGCACGACCATGCCGGGAAGGACGACGACGTCGTTGAGGAACAGGACGGGCAGGGCCGTCGGAAGGTGCTGCGCGGAATCACTCATGTCCGCTCAACGACGGGGATCGGTGCCCCTGTTCCGGTGTTCGTCGTGGGCGAACACCGGACTCAGCCTGAACTCAGCTTGAGGTCAGCGGCACTCGGGGCAGGTGCCGAAGAGCTCGATGGTGTGGCTCACGTCGGCGTAGTCGTGCTCGGCGGCCTGGGCCGCGGCCCAGCGCTCGACGGCCGGGCCCTCGATCTCGACGGTGCGCCCACAGTGGCGGCACACCAAGTGGTGGTGGTGGGTGGTGCTGCACCTGCGGTACACCGACTCGCCGGCATCGGTCTTGACGACGTCGACGTCGCCGGCGTCCGAGAGCGCCTGGAGCGTGCGGTACACGGTGGCCAGGCCGACCGACTCACCGTCGCGGCGCAGCGCGTCGTGGATCTCCTGGGCGGTGCGGAAGTCGTCGCTGGCGTGGAGGGCGGCCTCGACCGCACGTCGCTGCCGCGTCGACCGCGCGGGAGCCGACGAGGCCTGCTGGGTCGTTGCCCCGTCACTGCCGGTCTTCGCCATGGCCGCCACGGTACCGTCCGGATCCACCTTGACCACCTGGCCCACCGGAGCCGCCGCGGCCGGGGGTGCACCGGCCGCGACGGCTCCACATGTATCCCGAGTGGGATACTTTACTTTAATCACACGTAGCCCGAATCGCCAAGCAGCCGCGGACGCCGGGCGTGGCGGGTGCGCGGCCGATGGCAGACTGCCGAGATGGCCGATCTCGCCACCCCCAACCTGCCGGCGCGCGACTTCGACCGCACCATCGACTTCTACGGCACCCTCGGGTTCGCCGCGACCCATCGCGACGACGGCTGGCTGATCCTCACCCGCGGCGACCTGGTGCTGGAGTTCTTCCCGGACCCCGGCCTCGACCCTGAGTCCAGCTCGTTCGGCTCGTGCCTTCGCCTCGACGACGTCGACGCGTTCTATCGCGTGTGCCTCGATGCCGGGCTGCCGGAGGCGACCAGCGGGTTCCCGCGCCTGCACCCGCCGCGCCAGGAGGGTGACCTACGCATCGGCGCGCTGTTGGACCCCGATGGCTCCCTGCTCCGTCTCATCGGCCGGGACTGACGGCGGTCAGTCCCGGCGACGCGGAGGCGGTGGGAGCGAGTCGGTGGCCTCCAGCTGCTCCATCCCGGTGATCATCAGCAGATCGGCGACCAGCGCCCGGATCTGCGCCAGGATCACCTCGGCGGTCATCTCATCCGACAGCTCTACCTGGCCGGTGCCGGCCCCGACGGCGAGCAGGGCCGGTCGGGCGGCCAGGGCCTGGCGATCGGCTCGCAACTCGACCACACAGAGGTCGACGGCGTCGACGAGCTCGTCGATGAGCCGGGCGTAGGCGTGGGGCACCGGGATCCGGTGGTAGGCGGCCACGGTCACCTGGCGCACCAGCACCCGGGTGGTGCGCAACGCCCGGTCGAGCGGTTCCACGAGATCGGCCACCATCCGGATCCCCGGCCGGTGGCGTACCCGGAAGGGCGAGGAGGCCACCACCGCCATCCCCTCGTCGGCCGCCGACTCCAGGCGACGCACCAGGTGGTCGGTGGACCGTGCGTCGGCAAGCAGGTCGAAGGCCTGCTCGACGTCGCCGTCGCGCAGCACGCTCGCGGCGCCCCGGAGCAGCTCGGCGACCTTGGCGAGCACCACCCCGGCCTGTTCGCGAGGACGGCGCAGCGGCGCCGACGGGACGATGCTCGCCGCGACCAGCGCCACGGCACCGCCGACGAGCGCATCGGTCCACCGGGTGAGCGATCCCCCGGTGCCAGGGACCAGCGCTGCGACGAACAGGCTCTGCACAGCGGCCTGCATCACGAACAGCACGCCCGCATCCAGCATCACCGCCGCGGTCATGGCCAGCGCCACGATCAGCGCGATCTGCCACCCGCCCGACCCGAGCCAGACCACCAGGAGATCCCCGAGCAGGACGCCGACCGCCACCCCGGCGGTCACCTCCAGCACCCGGCGCAGCCGTTGGGCGTAGGAGGTGCCGAGGCACACCACCGCCGCGATCGGCGCGAACACCGGCAGCTCGTGGTGCAGGACGTCGCTGGCCAGGAACCACGCGACGCCGGCCGCGGCAGCGCACTGGAGGATCTGCCAGCGCTTCTCTCGGAAGCGCTGGAGCCGCGCGGAGAACGAGCGACGTCCGCGTCGCCGCATCTGCGCGACCGATGGCGCCTCCATGCGCCCGATCCTCTCAGACCCCTCCGATCCGGATCCGGGTCGCCGACCGGACCACCAGCGGGGGTGGGGGCCGAACCGAGCCCGGTCTCGAACCCGACGCCGTGCAGGTGGGACGACCATGCCGACACGTCACTGACCGGTTGCGGCCACGAACATGCTGCGCGTGGCGGGCGCCGTCAGCGCAGACCTACGGTCGACACGGCCGGTACCAGAGAGTGACCGGCCGGACCGGTCGCAAGATGGGACGTGAGGGCGTGCTGGACATAGTGGACGTGACCAAGCGCTACGGCCTGGTCACCGCGCTCGACCGGCTCACGCTGCGGGTCGAGCCCGGCGAGATCGTGGGGCTGGTCGGCCACAACGGAGCCGGCAAGACCACGCTGGTCGAGATCATCTCCGGTCTGGTCCGTCCCGACAGCGGGACCGTCCTCATCACCGGTCACCCGCCCAAGCAGGCACGCGGCCTGGTCGGCATCGCCCCGCAGAACCTGGCTCTCTACCCCTCGATCACTGTCCACGAGCACCTCGAGCTCTACGGCCGCCTGGCGGGGCTGCGCCGACGTGCCCTGTCCGCGGCGATCGACGACCTCGCCCTCGGGCTCGGCCTGACCGAGATCCTCGACCGCAGCACCGGAGTCCTCTCCGGGGGGCAGCAGCGGCGCACCCAGGCGGCGGCGGCCCTTCTCAACCGGCCACCGGTCCTGGTGCTCGATGAGCCGACAGCCGGCGCGGACCTCAGCACCCGCCAGGCCATGCTGGACCTGATCAAGCAGCGCGCGGGTGAGGGTGCGGCCGTCCTGTACACGACCCACTACCTTCCCGAACTGACCGACCTCGACGCCTCCATCGCGGTCATCCGGCAGGGCAGCGTCGTCGCCCGTGGCAACTACGACGAGCTCGTGGGCGGCCTGCCCGGCGAGGTGGTGCTCCACTACGAGGACGGGAGCGCGCGGAGGGTGACCACCCACGACCCGGCGTCCGAGCTGATCACGATGCTGAGCGCGTCGGAGCGTCCGGTCACCGGCGTCGACGTCAACCACGCGACGCTGGACGACCTCTACCAGGCATTGGCGGTCGGCCATGTTGCATGACGTCGCCCCGACCCATCGCATCCGCCGGTCCCGGCTCAACACCGTGCGGGAGTCGCTGCATCGCGTGCTGGCCATCTCCCACCACAACGTGCGCCTGCGGCTGCGCGATCCCGGCCAGGCCATCAGCTACCTGGTGCTCCCGATGATCTTGATGGTCGTCCTCAAGCCCCTCTACATCCGTGCCGTGCCCGGCGGGTCGACCCAGGTCGTGATCGGACTCGTCGTGATGTTCTCGGTCCTGGCCGTCGGCATCGCCGGCAGCTCGATCCTGGTCGAGCGTCAGTGGCACACCTGGGACCGGTTGCGGCAGACCCGCGCCGGCTCGGCCGAGATCCTGCTTGGCAAGGTGGCGCCGATCTACCTGCTGATGCTGCTCCAGCAGACGATCCTGCTCACATTCGGTTGCGTCGTGATCGGCATGCCGTGGCCCGACTCGCCCGTGCTGGTCGCGGTCGCGATCCTCGTCTGGTCCTTCGCCCTCCTGGCCATCGGGGCCGCCCTCGCAACGATCGCGCGCAGTCTCAGCGAGCTCGGCGCCATCAGCGACGTCGGCGCCATGGTGCTCTCGTCGTTGGCGGGGGCCCTGGTCCCCCTTTCGATCCTGCCCGGGTGGGTCGAGGTCGCGGCTCACGCCTCGCCCGGCTACTACGCCCTGGAGATGCTCCGCGCAGCTGTGGCCGGCGACACCCGGCAGGTGCTCGGCAACGCTGCGGTCCTCATCGCCGTCGGCCTGGCCGCAGGCGGCTACGCGATCCACCGGTTGGCGCGCGGCTGGGGCCGTACCCGGCTCCTGTGAAGCACCACCCCTTCCACCAGACGACGAAAGGCACACGCGATGGCACGGCGATCAGAGGATGAGGGGGCCACCTCGGGCGCCACCGGTGAACGAGCAGACATCGCGATCGTGGGGATGGCGGGTCGCTTCCCCGGCGCCGGTGACGTCGACGCGTTCTGGGCCAACATCGTGGCCGGCAAGGAGTGCTTCACCACGTTCACCGACGACGACCTGCGGGCCGCCGGCGTGAGCGAGAGCGTGTTCACGGACCCGAACTACGTGCGCTCACGCCCGGTCCTCGATGAGGTGAAGAACTTCGACGCCGGCCTGTTCGGGCTCAGCCCGCGCGAGGCCACCTTCACCGACCCGCAACAGCGGCTGTTCACCGAGTGCGCCTGGTCGGCCCTCGAGATGGCCGGCTACGGCACCTCCGAGCACCGCCCGGAGGTCGGAGTCTTCGCCGGCACCAACCTGAGCACCTACCTGTTCAGCCGGCCTCGCGCGATGCGCCTGGACGGCGGCGACACCGATGGGCTGATGGCCGGCAACGACAAGGACGCCCTGGCCACGAGTGTCGCCTACCGGCTGGACCTGCGCGGGCCCAGCGTCGCCGTCCAGTCGTTCTGCTCGACCTCGCTGGTGGCGGTGCACCTCGCCGCGGGAAGCCTGCGGGCCGGCGAATGCGACCTCGCCATCGCCGGCGGCGTCTCGGTGCGCCTTCCCGACCGGGTCGGCTACACCTATCAGGAGGGGAACCAGGCATCTCCGGACGGGCACGTGCGCACCTTCGACGCCCAAGCCCGCGGCAGCATCTTCGGCGACGGCGTGGCCGTCGTGGTGCTCAAGCGACTCGACCGTGCCCTGGCCGACCGCGACCACGTGCTGGCCGTCATCAGGGGCTCCGCAGTCAACAACGACGGAGCGATGAAGTTCAGCTACCAGGCGCCGAGCATCGAGGGCCAGCGACGCTGCGTGACGGCTGCCTTGGCCGACGCCGGCGTGGACTCCGCCGACGTCTCCTACGTCGAGGCGCACGGCACCGCCACCGAGGTCGGCGATCCGATGGAGGTGGCGGCTCTCACCGCGGCGTTCCGGCAGCAGCAGCGGCGGACCGATCGCGAGCCGTGTCTGCTCGGCTCCGTCAAGCCGAACGTCGGACACCTCGATCGTGCGTCCGGCGTGACGGGGCTCATCAAGGTGGTGCAGTCATTGCGTCACGAGACCATCCCCGGCACCCGGAACTTCGTCTCGCCGAATCCCGAGATCGACTTCGACCGCAGCCCCTTCCGGGTGACCGCGCAGGCCACGTCGTGGCCGCGCGAGGCCGGCCGGACCCGGATCGCCGGGATCAGCTCGCTCGGCATGGGCGGCACCAACGTCCATGCGGTGGTGACCGAGGCGCCGCCGCCGGTCCCTCGCGGTCCGCGCCGTCGCCGGTGGCAGGTTCTCCCCGTCTCGGCTCGCTACGAGGCGGGAGCCGACGCCGCCTGCGAGAACCTTGCCGCGCACCTGCAGGGTGACACTCTGACGCCCGATGCCGACCTCGGAGACGTCGCCCACACGCTGCAGGTGGGAAGGGCCCGCTTCCACCATCGACGGGTCGTCGTCGCCGACAGCGCGGCTTGCGCGGTCGACGGCCTGACCTCGCCCATCGGCCGATTCGCTCGAACCGAGGCCACGGTCGGCCGCAAGGTCGCCTTCTTGTTCGCCGGAGTCGGCGAGCAGTACGCCGGAATGCTGGGCGACCTCTACGCCGGCGACCCCGAGTTCCGAGCCGACGTCGACGAGTGCGTCGCGCTGCTGGGCCTGGCCGGCGTCGACGAGCTGAGCGACGTGTTCACCGGTCGACCGGCACCGGCGGGCAACGACCTGGCCGCCCTGCTGGGACGTGGGTCCGAGCCAGCGGCGGAGCCGGGGCCGCTCGACCATCTGGCCCAGCCCGCCGTGTTCGTCGCCGAGCACGCGCTGGCGCGGCATCTGGAGCGGCTCGGGGTCTCCCCCGACGTCATGGTCGGCTACAGCGTCGGCGAGTACGTCGCTGCGTGCCGGGCCGGGGTGCTGAGCCTGCCCGACGCCTTGCGCCTGGTCTCGAAACGTGCCGAGCTGATCGCCGCCCTGCCCCGTGGCTCGATGCTCGCCGTCGCCGCGGACGAGGCACGTCTCACCGAGATCCTGGGCGAGACCGCGTCGCTCGACGTGGCGGTGAGGACGGGCTCCCAGTTGGTCCTCGCCGGCCCCGACGACGCCGTCTCGGCCGCCGCCGGGACGCTGCAGATGGCGGGCGTCGGGTGCCGGATCCTCAGCACCACCCACGCCTTCCACTCCCACATGCTGCGCCCCGCAGCAGCCGAGCTGACCGCGTGGGTGCGCGACAACATCACCGCCGTCGCGCCTACGCTCCCCTACTACAGCAACGTCACCGGCGAGCTCGTCGACGCCGAGCTCGTCACGGACCCGGGCTACTGGGCCCGGCACATGTGCGAGACCGTCGACTTCGACACCGCGCTGGGGCGCCTGCTGGCCGGCGACCACGCGATCGTCGAGATCGGTCCGGGGCAGTCGCTCGGAGCCCTGGTACGTGCTCACGCTTCGTGCGACCGGGACCGGTGGCCGCTGGTCGTGCCCACGGTGCCCGGCGCCCACCTGCCCGACGACGTCGACCGCGCCCTCACCGAGACCGTGGCGCGGCTGTGGCTGGTCGGGGTCGACGTCGACTGGCGCAGGTTCCACGAGGGGTGGCAGCCGGGCCGCGTCCCGCTGCCCGGCTATCCCTTCGAGCACCGCGAGTACTGGCTGGAGGCCGACCTGCTCACGGCCGAGGAGCCCGCCGAGCTCGACCCGCAGGACCCGACCGGGATCTTCACCTCGCTGCCCCGGCTCGACAGCGACCAGTGGATCAACTGTCCGGTCTGGTCACAGACGACCGCACTCCCGAGCGCGTCAGCCGGGCACCTGCTGATCTTCGCCCGTCCTGGCGAGCACGACGACGTCGTCGCCGCGCTGCGCGCCGGGCTCGACGAGGGCGCCCGTGCGGTCGTGGTGCACCCGGGCGACCTGCCGCTCACCGCCGCGCAGGTCGATGCATCGACCGACGTCCAGCCCGAGGTACTCAGCGTGCGCCCCGGCGTCGTCGACGACCTCACCGTGCTGCTGCGCCAGCTCGAGAGCACCGGCAACACCCCCACCCGCGTCGTCCACCTGTGGGGCCTGGGCACGGCGGCCGCCGGATCAGCCACTGGGTCGACCACCGGGCCACAGGACCGGCTCGAGACGGGGCTGAACCACCTGGTTGCGTTCGCACGCGCCAGCGGCGAGCTCGGCGCCGCCCAGTGGCGTCTCGACATCGTCACCTCGGGCACCCAACGGGTGCTTGCCTCCGACCACATCGATCCTGAGGCGGCGACGCTGCTCGGCCCCGCACGGTTGATCCCGGTCGAGTACCCCGGCACCCGTACCCGGCTCATCGACGTCGACGAGATCGACTCACCCGGCGGCCTGCGGCTGCTGTGCGCCGAGATCTCCGCCGATCCCGCCGACCAGGTGGTGGCGTTGCGCGAAGGGCGGCGCTGGGTCCCGAGCTACCAGGTGCTGCCGCCCGGCGGCGACCCGCCCCCGGTCGCCCGCTTCCGTACCGGGGGCACCTACCTGATCACCGGTGGCCTCGGCGGAATCGGACTGGCCATGGCCGAGCGGATCGCCTCCGACCACGCCGCCCAGGTCGTGCTGCTCGGGCGTACCGCGGCGCCGCCCCGCGCAGCATGGACGGCGATCCTCGACGACCCCGCGACGACCGACGAGGTGCGACGCCGGGTCGAGGGGCTGCGACGAATCGACGCCCTCGGCCACGGGCTGGTCACCATCGCCGGGGACGTGTCCAGCACCGACGACGTGCGGGCCGCGCTGGACGCGGCGACCGCCCGCTTCGGGCGGGTCGACGGCGTCCTGCACTGCGCCGGCGTGCCGGCCGTCGGACTGATGCAGTTCAAGTCGGACGCCGACATGGCGCAGGTCCTGGCCCCGAAGATGGGAGGAGCCCGCGCGATCGCCGAGGCGACGGCGGGTCGCGACCTCGACTTCGTGGTCCTCTTCTCGTCCACCACCTCGGCCACCGGCGGTGGCGCCGGGCAGGTGGACTACTGCGCGGCCAACACCGTCCTGGACGCCTACGCCGTCAGCGACCGGCTCGGCGCGACCCACGTCGTCTCGATCGGGTGGGGCGAATGGACCTGGAACGGGTGGACGGCCGGTCTCGAGCGCTACGACGAAGGCTCCCGGACCTACCTGGAGCGCTACCGCGCAACCTTCGGGATCGACTTCGACGAGGGCTGGCAGGTACTGCAACGCGTGCTGGCCACGGGCGAGCGCCACGTCGTCGTCTCCACCCAGGACTTCCCGACGCTGGTGGCGATGAGCCGCGAGTCGTCGGTGGCCAGCCACCAGGAGATGGTGCGCAAGGTGCGCGGTCAGCTCGGCCGGCATCCGCGGCCCGACCTCGCCACCGCGTTCGTCGCACCGGAGAGCGACGCCGAGCGTGCCGTGGCCGAGGTCTGGGCGGACGCGCTCGGACTCGAGCAGGTCGGCGCCTACGACAACTTCTTCGACCTGGGAGGCAACTCACTGGTGGGCATGGAGATCATCGCCGCAGTCCGAGCCGCGCTCGACCTGGCCTACCTTCCGCCTCACCTGCTCTACCAGGCACCCACGGTCGCCGAGCTCGCCCGAGCGGCGCTCACCGGGCCTGCCGATGCGGCCGCCAACCGCGACACCGTGCCCGACCCCGGATTCGCCGTCTCGACGCCGGGCCCCGACGGCGGTGCCGTCGAGGGTGCCGTCGAGCCGCCCATAGCCGCACCGCTGGCCCACCAGTCCCGAGTCGAGATGCGACGCAGCTCGCTGCGCGCGAGGAGGACCGCATGACCCTCACCCCTGACACCGAGTCGCCCTACGCCTCCGCGGTCGCCATCGTCGGGATGTCGGGGCGCTTCCCCGGGTCCGACGGCGTCGCCGAGTTCTGGCAGCACCTGTGCGCTGGGCAGCCGGGGCTGCGCGAGCTCGACGACCAGTCCCTGCTCGACGCAGGGGCCAGCCCGTCGCAGCTCGCCGACCCCCACTACGTCCGCTGGTCGGGAGCCGTCGCCAACCCCGACCTCTTCGATGCCGCCCTGTTCGGCATCAATCCGCGCGAGGCCGCCCTGATGGACCCGCAGCACCGGATGTTCCTGGAGTGCTCGTGGGAGGCGCTGGAGAGCTCGGGGCACTGCCCGACCGACGCGCCAGGGCAGGTGGGGGTGTTCGCGGGGTGCGGCTTTCCCGACTACATCGCCAAGAACCTGACCCACCTGGCCGGTGAGCCCGGCGTCGCCCTGCAGATGGCGGTCGGCAACGAACGGGACTCCCTCGCATCCCTGGTCTCCTACAAGCTGGGGTTGCGCGGGCCGGCCCTCGGCATCCAGACGTTCTGCTCGACGTCGCTGGTCGCCGTGCACCTGGCCTGCCAGAGCCTGCTCACCTACGAGTGCGACCTGGCGCTGGCCGGCGGCGCCTTCGTGCCGCTGCCGCAGCCCAGCGGATACCTCTACGCCGAGGGCGGCATCCTGTCGCCCGACGGGGTCGTCCGCAGCTTCGATGCCCGCGCCAACGGCACCGTGATGGGCAGCGGTGTCGGGGTCGTCACGCTCAAGCGCGCCGAGGAGGCGATCGCGGACGGTGACGTCATCCACGCCCTCGTCCTCGGCTCCGCGGTCAACAACGACGGTCGTGCCCGAGTCGGATACACCGCGCCCGGAGTCGACGGCGAGAGCGAGGTGATCGAGCAGGCCCTCGGCGTCGCCGGAGTCAAGCCCGAGACCGTGGGCTACGTCGAGTGCCACGCCACCGGCACCTCGCTGGGCGACTCCATCGAGATCGCCGCCCTCAACCGGGTCTTCGGCACGGCCCGTGACGAACCGTGCGTCCTCGGGACGCTGAAGCCATCGATCGGACACCTCGACCGGGCTTCGGGCGTGGCCGGCCTCATCCGCGCCTCGCTGAACCTCAAGCACCGGGTGCTCCCGGGCACCCCGAACTACCGCAGCCCCAACCCGGCCCTCGTGGGAGCCGAGGACCGCTTCGAGGTGCTCACCGCCGATCGCGCGTGGCCGGAGGGGCCGGATCCTCGTCGCGCCGGAGTCAGCTCGTTCGGCCTCGGCGGGACCAACGCGCACGTCGTGCTCGAGGAGGCCCCACCGCCACCGGCACGAACCGGCCGCCCCGGTCCGCACCTGCTCGTGCTGTCGGCGCAGGACGAGGTGGCGCTCGACGAGGCGACCCAGCGGCTACGCGCGCACCTCGCCGCGTCCCCCCACCTCGACCTCGCGGACGTCGCCTTCACCCAGCAGGTCTCGCGCGGCGGCTTCGCGCTGCGTCGCGCGGTAGTCTGTTCCACCGTCGACGACGCCGTCGCCGCCCTTGACGACCCGTCCCGGTGGTTGGGCGGCACCGCGGTGCGGCGCAACCCGACCGTCGTCATCACCCCGAGCCCCCAGCCGACAGCCTGGCTGGCCCAGCTCGCAGGTGCGCTCAGCGCCCCGGGCGTGGATGCTCCCGCGGACGTCGACGCGGCCCAGGTTGCCGGACTGCTCGCGGCCTGGCTCACCGACCGCGGCGTGTCCGCCTCGGTCGACGTCGTCAGCGACTCGACTCATGCACCGCTGCCCCTGTCATTGCACCCCGACGGCCTCGACGTCGCCTCGTGGCTGCAGACGCGGCTCGCCGAGCTCTGGATCACCGGAGTCGCCGCCGACTGGACGCGGGTCCACGCGGGCGAGGGCCGTCGCGTCGAGCTCCCGACCTATCCCTTCCAGCGGCGCCGGCACTGGGTCGAGCCGGTCGACTCGCCGACTGCGGTGCAGCGCGAGGGGAAGACGTTCGACCGCAGCCAGTGGACCTACCTGCCGACCTGGCGACAGGAGCCGGTGCGCCTCGACGACCTCGACACGCGCCTTCGCGAGGCAGGACCCTGGCTGGTGCTCAGCGCCGACGACCTGGGCGACGGCCTCGCCACCCGGCTGCGCCACGCCGGCGCCGAGGTGACGGTGGCTCGCCCGGCTCCCGACGCGCCCGCGACCGTTGCGAAGGGGCACGACGCCGAGGTCCGGGTGGCCGACGCCGGCGACCTCACGGCCGTGCTGCGGTCGATGCCCCAACCGCCCCGAGCGGTGGTCCATGGATTCAGCCTGGCCGATCGCGAGGACGCCGGCCCCGCCGACTTCCACACTCGCCAGGAGAGCGGCTTCCTGTCGGCACTTGCCCTGGCCACCGCGCTCGTCGACACCGCCGCCGGAGCTCCGCGTACCCAGGTCGCGCTCCTCACCTCGGGTGCCGTGCACCTCAGTGGCGGCGACCTGCGTCACCCCGAGCACGCCACCCTGGCCGCGCTCGCCCCCAGCGTGGCCCAGGAGAATCCGCGGGTCCTGGCCCGTCACGTCGACGTGGCGACACGTGGCGACGCCCCGTCCGCGGCCGAGATCGACCTGATTCTCGGCAGCCTCGTGAGCCCGCACCGCGGCCCGGTCGCCATCCGAGGGGAGGACGCCTGGACACGCGCCTACCAGCACCACCCGGTGCCGGAGCCGGACGCCGTAGAAGCCGGCGTGCGCTCGGTGCCCGTCCAGCCGCGGGACCGAGTGCTCATCACCGGTGGACTCGGAGACGTCGGGGTCGTGCTGGCCCGTCACCTCGCGCGACGCCACGGCTGTCGCCTGGTGCTCACCGCCCGCACACCGCTGCCACCACGCGCCGACTGGGACCGGCTGCTCGGCGAGGCGGACGCCGACCCTCGCGCCGTCCGGCACGTCCGCACCGTGCTCGCGCTCGAGGCGGAGGGGATCGATGTCGTCGCGATGACCGCCGACGTCGCCGACCACGACGCGATGCAGCGCGTCGTGGACGTGGCGCGAGAGCGGTTCGGCGGGCTCGACGTGGTGGTCCACGCCGCCGGCGTCCAAGACGGCCGCCACTTCCAGTTCACTCACCAGGTCGACCCCGCCTCCGTGCGGGCCCACTTCGAAGCGAAGGTCGACGGCTTCCACGTCCTCCAGTCCGTGCTCGGCGAGGAGGCACCCGACCGACGTCTCGCGTTCTCGTCACTGGCCGGGGTTCTCGGGGGCATGACGCTCGGCGTGTACGCCGCCGCCAACGCCGCTCTCGACGCCTACGCCCTCACTGCCCGGCAGCACGGCGCGGGCCGCTGGGTCAGCGTCGACTGGGACACCTGGAACGTCGACCCCGATCGGGTCAGTGGCCACAGCGCCAGCATCACCGACTTCGCGATGACGCCGGCCGAGGCTGCCGACACCTTCGAGCGAACCCTCGAGGCCGGCCGCGACGTGGCGCGGCTGGTGATCTCCACAGGTCCGCTCGATCCTCGCGTCGAGCAGTGGGTGGTGTCCGACCTCCACGGCGACGAGGACGTGCACGACGTCGAGCGCCATCCCCGCCCTGCGCTCAGCACGCCCTTCGAGGAACCTGCCGCCGGTACGGAGAGTCGACTCGCCGAGCTCTGGTCAGGAGCGCTGGCCATCTCCCCGGTCGGGGCCCTGGACAACTTCTTCGACCTCGGCGGCCATTCGCTGATAGCCATGGACCTCACTCACCGGATCCGGGCCGCATTCGAGGCCCAGCTGCCGGTCACGGGGCTGCTCGAGTGCCCCACCGTCCGCGAGCTCGGCGCGTTGATCGACTCACTGCTCGCCGTGTCTGACGACCCCGGAGGTGCGACCGATGGTGCAGCCTGACCACGTCAAGGAGGCGCGCGACTACGCCCGTCGCGAGCTCGCCGGCCACGAGCGGCTGCTCGACTCGCTACCCGAGGCCCCTCTCGACGTACACCGACGCTTCAGCGAGACAGGACTCGCGAACTGGTGGCTCCCCAAGGATGTCGGAGGTCCCGGCCACAGCCTGGAGGACGGCGTGCGGATCGTGGCGGAGATCGCTCACGCCGACGCCGGCTCCGCGTTCACGCTGTTCATCCCGATCCTGACGACGAGCATGGTGCAGTGGTACGCCGAGCCCGAGGTGCGTGAGCGATATCTGGGGCGCCTGGCCCGCGAGCACGGCGCCGCCTCGACCCTCGGCAGCGAGCACGAGGCCGGCAGTGAGCTGGCGCGGATTTCCTGCACCGCCCGCCGCGAGGGGGGCGAGTGGGTGGTCAGCGGCGACAAGGCGTTCTCGACCAACACCGCCTTCGCGGACTTCGTGGTCGTCATCGCCCGCGCGCCTGACGAGCCGGCCGGCTACGTCGCCCTGCTCGTGCCGCGCGAGACACCGGGCCTGGTCGTCGAGAAGCGCTGGGACGTGATCGGCCTACGCTCCTCGGCCACCTATCAGGTGGCTCTGTCCGGGTGTCGGGTGCCGGCCGACCACGCCCTGCGCGGCAGCGGCCTACGGCTGCTCGAGGTCGGTCTGAACGCGAGCCGGATCCTGATCGCCGCGACCGCACTCGGCATCGCCCGTCGTGCTCGTGACCTGTGCCTCGACTACGCCCGCACCAAGCAGGTCAAGGGCGCGCCGCTCGCGACCAACGCCGTGTTCGCGAGCCGGCTCGGACAGTTCGAGATGCAGATCGACGTGATGGCCACCCAGTGCCTCGCCGCCGCCCGCGAGTACGACGCCATCTGCGCCGGCGACGATCCAGCCGGCGACTTCATGCGGCTCGGCTGCTTGAAGTCGGCGATCACCACGAAGATGTTCTGCGGACAGGTCGGGTTCCAGTTGGTCGCGCAGGCCAGCGAGATGTTGGGGGGCATCGGGTACACCCACGACTCGGCCGTCGGGAAGCTGCTACGCGACGTTCGCTTCGTCTCGATCGTCGAGGGCGGGGACGACGTGCTGCGCGATCTCGTGTACAGCCGGTTCGTCGTACCCGTCTCGAAACGCAGCTGAGCCCGGATCCAGGCTGAGCCTGAGGCGGTCACGGGCGCGACGACTGCGACGGCTGCGACGACTGCGATGACATGGCCCGCACCTGTGCCAACTGGTGGCGCAGCTGCACCGACACGTCGTCCTCGTGGGAGGCGAGCTGGTCGCTGACGAGGTCGATGTCGCCCGCCAGCGCGTCGATTCCGGGCTCGTCACCCACCTCCGCCAGCAGCAGCAGGGTCTTGGCGTGCCACAACGCCGAACCCAGCCCCGCGAACACCTCGCGGGCTCGGGTCAGCTCGGTGACGGCGGCGCCGACGTTGCCACGCAGCACCTCGAGCTGCCCCAGCTCGAAGGCCGCCCGGCCTTCGATCACCTGGGCCCCGGTCTGGGCGGCCATCTTCTTGGCGTCGCGGAAGGAGGTCTCGGCCATCTCGGTCTGACCACCGCGGAGTCGGGCCTGGCCCAGGAGGTGCAGCAGGTGCGACTCACCGACCCGGTCGCCGAGCTCACGGACGGTCGACAGCGGCCCGCGGAGCATCTGCAGCGCCTGCGTGGTCTGGCCGCTGAGGAGGTGGAGCTCCGCCACGCGCGCCTCGACCTGCGCGACACCGCGCCGGTAGCCCGCCGCCCGGCACAGGGCGAGCGAGTCGGCGAGGAGGGTGCCGGCGAGGTCGTGGTCTCCGACCCGCATCGCCTGCTGGGCCATCACGCGCAGCACGTTGGCCTCGCCGATCGGGTCATCGACCTCGCGCATCTTCTCCAACGCCCGACGGCACTTGTCGTCCATCGCGGCCACGTCGCCCCGCACCCGGTCGACGAGAGCCGCGTTGCGCAGGGTCAGGGCCTCACCGTGTGTGTGCCCGACGGCGGTGAACAACCCCAGCGCCTTCGCGAAGTGGCGCTCGGCCTCGTCGATGTCCTTGATCGCATGGTTAAGCGTGCCCAGCGAGTAGTGCGACGCTGCCAGCCCGACCAGGTTGCCGCGCCGCTCGCACACCTCCGCCGCGAGCTCGGCGGTGTCGCGCCAGTCGTCGTACTGCGCGCGCACCTCGAAGAGGCTCACCATCGACAGGGCGAGGTCCCAGCACACCTCGTCGAGGTCGGACCCGGCCGCCAGCCTGACCATGGCGATGAGGTTGGCCCGCTCGGCCTCGAACCACGCGAGCGGACCCTCCTCGGGGAGGGTGTCGTCGCCGGCGGCCCGATACCTCGGTGCCGACCCGTGCAGGGTGGTGTAGTCGCCCCCGTACTCGGCGCGGTGGGCGCGGTCGGTGCGTTCCAGCCAGGCGCCCAGGAGCCGACGCAAGGCGGCTTCCTGAGCCTCGGGCGAGTCGGTCTCCTTGAGCAGCTCCAGGGCGTAGACACGCACCAGGTCGTGCAGCCGGTAGCGGGGCTCGCCGGCACCGACCGGCTCGAGCAGGTGGGCGTCGAGCAGGATCTCGAGACTCCGTTCGGCGGAGTCGAGGTCCTCATCGCACAGCGCGGCGGCCACCCAGCCCGAGATCTGGGACGTCTGCGCGAGAGCGAGGAGCCGGAACAGCACCTTGGCGTGGCCGGGCAGCGCGCGGAAGCTCGTACCCAGGCTCGAGCGCAGCTCGAGCCCTCGGTGGCTGAACTCGTCGAGGCGCCGCATCTCGTTCTCCATCCGGCGCGTCAGCTCCGCGATGCGCCAGTGGGGGCGTGAGGCCAGCCGCGCTCCCGCGATGCGCAGCGCGAGCGGAAGGCCGCCGGCGTAGGTCACCAGCCGGCTGCCCGCCTCGGGCTCAGCCGCGATCCGGTCGCGGCCACCGATCCGCCCGAGCAGCTCGAGGGAGTGCGCGACGTCGAGGACGTCGAGGGTGAACCACCGGGCACCGGTGAGCAGGTCCAGCCGGGTCCGGGTGGCGACGATGACGGCGCAGGTGCGACTGCCGGGCAGCAGCGGGAGGATCTGCTGCTCGGAGTGCACGCCGTCGAGGATCACCAGGATGCGCTTGCCGGACACGAGACTGCGGAACCGCTCGGCCCGCTCGTCGCGGTCGTCGGGGATCGCCGAGCCGGACAGGCCGAGCGCGCGCAGCAGCCGGGCCAGCAGCACCGTGGTGCGGTCCTCCGCCTCAGGCCCTTGGAGGTCGACGAACAGGTGACCGTCGGGATAGTGCTCGGCCACCTCGTGCGCCACCCGGAGGGCGAGCGCGGACTTGCCGACGCCACCCGGCCCGCAGATGCCGATGATGGGAACCGCGTAGTCGTCCGCGCTCCGCGCCGGGTCTGGCCGCAGCAGCGCGGTGATCTCGGCGATCTGCTCGTCACGCGCGACGAAGTCGGCCTCGGCGCGCGGCAGCTGGCGCGGGCTCACCCACGCGCTGGCCGGCTCTGGCCCGGCCACGGGCACGTCGGGATGCCGGTCGTCGTCGTGGTCTCCGTCGACGATCCCACCCATCAGCGAAGGGTCGTTGCGAAGGATCCTCGCCTCGAGGGCCTGGAGTTGCGGGCCGGGATCGAGCCCCAGCTCGTCGGCCAGCGTGGCCCGAGCCGTCCGCATGACTCCGAGCGCGTCGGAGGTCCGTCCCGAGCGGTAGAGCGCCAGCATCAGCTGGCCGTAGCTGTCCTCTCGCAACCCGTCGCGCTGCACCACCTCCTGCAGGTGACCCACCAGCTCGCGGTGGCGCCCCAGGGCCAGCATCACTCGTGCGTAGTCGTCGGTGGCGCTCAGGTGAGCGTCGTCGAGGGTGGCCGCGCCGCGCTCGACGACCTCGCTCGCGATGCCCTCCAACGCGTTGCCCCGCCACAGCGACAGGGCCTCGCGCAGGGCGGCCGCCGCCTCCGGGCCCGCGTCGCGAGCGGCCTGGCGGCGTCCCTCGGCCACCAAGCGCTCGAATCGCCCGACGTCGAGCGCCTCGACGGGCACCTCGAGCCGGTACCCGGGATGCTGCGTGAGGATCTGCGCCGAGAGCTGGTGGCGAGCGAAGAGCTTGCGCAAGGTCGAGACGCAGCCCTGGATCTGACCCTTCGCCGTGGAGGGGGGCCGCTCGCCCCAGACGGCGTCGATCAGCTCGTCGCCCGAGACAACCCGGTTGGCCCGCAGGGCGAGCAGGGCCAGGACCACGTGCTCACGGTGCCCGCCGATCCGGATCGGGTGCCCCGAGGCGGAGGAGAGCTCCATCGACCCGAGGATCCTGAGGTCCAATGCTTCTCCTCCCGACGTGCTCCGGCGCTCCCCCCGGTCCACCCCGCGCGCGGGGATGACTCCCGGATCCCGGCGAATCGTGACGGGACGCCGGTGTCCCTCGTCGTCGTCATCATCGCCAGCGCCACTGTAACGAGCAACCGGGCCCGTTGGGCGTGTCCTGATGGTCGCGCACTCGCGTCGTTCTCAAACGTCTTTCGCACGACGAACTGGTGAACCCATCGTCCACGTGCCTCAGGAAGAGCCAGCCAGCGCCGCGCGTAGACCGCCGGCGGTGTCGCTGACCACCTCGACGGGGCCAGGGGCGAGCATGCAGAGAGCCGCGGCGTAGCCCTCCGGCGACGCGAGGTCGACCAAGGCCCAGTCCTCCCCGCGTCCGCGGTACCCGCGCAGCCTCGCGGACTCCCGCGGCGAGGACACGACGACCTCCGCGGGCGGGACGCGCAGTCCGGCGCCGGTCGCCTTCAGCACGGCCTCCTTGCGGCACCAGTACCGGTAGAAGTCGCGTGGGCTCAAGCAGCGCTCGGAGGCGTGCAGGGCCACCGACGCCAGCCCGGTGGTGTCACGAGCCTCCATCCGTTCGACGTCGACCCCGATCGGCGCCCGCGTCGTCGCGGCGAGCACCACCGCATCCTCGGAGTGGGAGAGGGAGAGATGCAGCCCGGTGCCGGGGATCGCCGGCTTGCCGTGGGGCCTGCCGCACGAGCAGCGGCGCTCCACCCGCACTCGTCCGGGTGCGCGACCCAGGTGCATGCCCGCGCACCATCGGATCATCGCCACACCCACCGTGAACCGGTCCCGGTCGGCGGGCAGGGCCAGCGCGCGCCTGCGTTCGTGCTCGCCCACCGACAGCAGGTCGAGCAGGTCACCTCGGGGGTCGCCGACCCCGTCGAGGTCGCGCAGGTCGGCGAACCACACCCGGCAGCCGGCCCCAAGGGCACGCTCGCCGAGGTGGCGTGGAGGAACGGCGTTACCGCCGGAGGCGGCCACGGGCTGGTGCGTTCACGACTGCGAGGTGGCGGATCCCACGGAGCCACCGCGCAGGTCCCAGGGCGAGTCCCCTGCCTGGGCCGGGGCGACACTCACGGCGAAGGCAGCCAGGACGCAGAGGACGGCGAGAACGCCGGCGACCACGGCTACGGCGACCGCGAGGAGACGCAGATTCACCGTCTGACTCGCGGTCTGGCTCGCGGTCTGACTCGCGGCGTGACTCGTGGCGAGGTGCGTGTCGAGGTTCATGCGAACTCCTGAGGGATCGAGTGCGGGGAGGCGAGGAACCACAGGTAAGCCCTCGGCGCTCTCGGATCGCCCCTCCTTCTCTCTTGGATCCCTCTCGTCGCCCGACAGCGGTCGCGCACCGGTCCGAGAGCGGCTCCTGACCTACTTGGCCTGGACCTGATCGGCAACCAGACAGGAGGACGCAGCATGGCTACCACAGCACTGCAGTCAGTCCCGACACCGCTCGACCCGGCGATGCCGTCGGTCGACGAGGGGACCCTCGCCGACGTCTATCGCTATGCCGTCGCACGCGGGGAGATCACCGACCAGGATGACGTCGCCCGATGCCTGGACCTGCCGACCGCGTGCGTGGCGCTGGTGGTGGAGCAGCTGATGCACCAGCGACTGCTCACGCCCTCCCCGGAATCGCCGGACCGCCTGGTCCCGGTCGAGCCGGCGGTCGCGGCCGCCATCCAGGTCTCGCCGATGGAGCGTGAGATCTGCGACCGGCGCGGACGGATCGCCCTGGTCCGGCAACGGGCGGCCCGGCTCCAGGCCGAGTTCGAGTCCGCGCGGCAGGTGGGGCCGGGATCTCGTGACCGGGTCGAGCGCCTGGCGGGCCCGGCCCTGGTACAAGGACACCTCGAGGTGATGGCCTCGGCCTGTGAGCGGGACGTGCTCGTGGTGCAGACCGGCGACGGCGACGATCTGGACGGCCTGCTCGACCTGTGCTCACGGTCGCTTCCGGACAGCGTCGAGGTCCGCATCGTGTGCCAGCACCGCAGTCGGGCGGACCTGGCAACCCGAGCCCGGCTCCGGGCACTGACCGACCTGGGCGCGAAGGTCCGCACCCTGGCCCAGGTGCCGCACCGCGCGATCGTGTTCGACGGCGCGTCCGCGGTCCTCTTCGGTGAGGGCGGCTCGGCCGTGGTCCTGAAGGACGACCCCGCGCTCGTGGGGTTCACGGTGCAGGTGCTCGAGCAGCAATGGGATGCCGCCGTGACCGCCGACCTGCTCGACGTCGGCTACGCGGGCGCGACCGACGACCTGCGCCGAAGCCTGATGGCGCTGATGGGGCAGGGGCACACCGACGAGGTGGTCGCTCGCAAGCTCGGCCTCTCCGTACGCACCTGCCGTCGTCACATCGCCTCGTTGATGCAGGAGCTCGGGGCCGTGAGCCGCTTCCAGGCGGGCCTGCTCGCCGGGCGATCCGGCGCCGAGGAGTGACGTGGAGATGACAGCCCTCCAAGATCCGGTCGCCGTCGTCGGGATCGCGTGCCGGTTGCCAGGTGCCGACGGCCCTGACGAGCTGTGGCGCCTGCTCGACGCGGGAACGGCGGCCATCACCGACGCTCCGACCGACCGGTGGCCCACCAGTGCGGGTGCCACCACCCCGCGCTGGCGCGGCGGCTTCATCGACTCGCCCGCCGGCTTCGACGCAGAGCTGTTCGGGATCGAGGCCGACGAGGCCGCAGCCATGGATCCGCAGCACCGGCTGGCCATGGAGCTGGCCTGGCACGCCCTCGAGGACGCGCGAACGACCACAGAGCGGCTGCGCGGCCGACCGGTCGGGGTGTTCACCGCCGGCATCGGCCAGGAGTACCCCACGCTCGTCGACCGCCTCCTCGCGGCGGTGCCGGGCCAGTCCCCGTACAGCCAGCCCCCGTACAGCCAGCACACGTACACGGGCCTGCAGCGTTCGATGATGGCCAACCGCCTGTCCTACGTGCTCGGACTGCGCGGGCCGAGCCTCACCGTCGACTCCGGTCAGTCCTCGGCGCTCGTCGCGGTGCACCTGGCGTGCGAGAGCCTGCGCTCGGGCGAGAGCGAGCTCGCGATCGTCGCCGGGGTCAACCTGATGCTCCTCGATGAGACGACGCGGGCCATCTCCGAGTTCGGCGCGCTCTCGCCCGACGGGCACTGCCACGTCCTCGATGCCCGCGCCAACGGCTACGTCCGCGGGGAGGGTGGCGTCGCCCTCGTCCTCAAGCCGCTCGACCAGGCGCTGACCGACGGTGACCCGGTGCGCTGCGTCATCCGCGGCAGCGCCGTCAACAACGACGGCGGCGGGGCGGCGCTGACCTCGCCGACCGTCGAGGCGCAGCGGGCGGTCATCCTCCGTGCCCTCGATCACGCCGGCCTCGGCCCCGACGACGTCGACTACGTCGAGCTCCACGGAACGGGCACGCGGGTCGGTGATCCGGTCGAGGCAGCGGCGCTCGGCGCCGCGATCGGACGACTTCGCACCGGATCGGCTCTGGCGGTGGGCTCGGTGAAGACCAACGTCGGGCACCTCGAGGGCGCCGCCGGGCTCGTGGGCCTGCTGAAGGCAGGCCTCTGTCTCGAGCACGGCGCGCTCGTCGCATCGGTCGGGTACGAACAGCCGCACCCCGACATCCAGCTGGAGGCGGCCGGGATCCGCGTGGTCACCGCCACCGAGAGATGGGACTCCCCTGGACGCCACGCCGGCGTCAGCTCGTTCGGCATGGGCGGCACCAACGCCCACGTGGTCCTCGGCGCGGCACCCGCGCCGGCGCCCCCTCCCGAGCCGACAGCACCGTTCCCGCCCTCGGTGCCGTGGGTCGTCTCGGCTGCCGGCGGTGCCGCACTGCGGGCACAGGCGGCCCGGGTGCTCGAGCCGGGCACGCGCGACCCGGACGGCGTCGCCCAGGCCCTCCTGCGCACCCGGATCCTGCTCCCCTACCGCGCGGTCTGCCTCGGCGACCGCGCGAGCGCGCTGGCCGCGGTGGCCGCCGGCGGGGCGCATCCCGACGCCATCGTGGGCCAGGCGCGCGCCGGCACCACCGCCCTGGTGTTCCCGGGGCAGGGCTCCCAGTGGGATGGCATGGCCACCGAGCTCCTGGACACGTGCCCGCCCTTCCGGCACCGCGTCGAGGAGTGCGCGCAGGCCCTGGACGGGCTGGTCGACTTCTCGGTCCTCGACGTCTTGTCCCAGACCGACTACGCCGCGTCACTCGACCGGGTCGACGTCGTGCAGCCGGTGCTGTGGACGATGCTGGTCGCCCTGGCCGAGGTGTGGCGCGCGGCAGGACTACGCCCGGCCGTGGTGCTCGGGCACTCGCAGGGCGAGATCGCTGCCGCCACAGCCGCCGGGGCCCTGTCCCTGGCCGACGGCGCGCGGGTGGTGGCCCTTCGCAGCCGAGCTCTCGCCCGGATCGCTGGGACCGGCGGCATGTTGTCGGTGCAGGCCGGCGAGCAGGTCGTCGAGGCCGCCATCGCCGACCATGCCCCGGGTGCCACGATCGCCGCGCTCAACTCGCCCTCGGCCTGCGTGGTCTCCGGCTCCGCCGCAGAGCTGGCCGAGCTGCAGGGCCAGCTGACCGTCGCCGGCTACCGCGCCCGGCTGGTCGAGGTGAACTACCCCTCCCACTCAGCAGCCGTCGAGCCACTGCGCGCCGAGATCCTCGATGCCCTGGCCGAGATCCGTCCCCGCCCCGCCGAGGTCACCGTCGTCTCGTCGGTGACCGGCACCGTGATCGACCCCACCACGATGAACGCGGACTACTGGTTCGAGGGCCTGCGCAGGCCGGTGCGTTTCGGGGCCGCCGTCCGCGCCGCCGCCCTCACCGGTGCGCGCCTGTTCGTCGAGGCCAGCCCGCACCCGGTGGTGTGCCCGGCGATCGAGGAGACGATCCAGGACGCCGGCGTCGACGCCGTCGCGGTGCCGACGTTGCGCCGAGGCCAGGGCGGGCCGGTCCAGCTCGAGCGGGCACGGGCCCATGCCTTCGTGTCAGGGGCCCCGATCAGCTGGCCGACGGCGACGGCGCCCCCCCTCCGCACGCTGCCCTCGCTCCCTCCGTACCCGCTGCAGCGGGTGCGGCACTGGGTGGGCGAGCGGTCCGCGGACGTCCAGTCCGCGGCCGCGGTGCGCCCGCGCACCTCCGCCGACTGGCTGGACCTCGTCCTGAGCACCGTGGGCGCGGTCCTCGACCGGCCGCTGTCGCCCGAGCAAGCCTCCGAGGCGTTCCGCGACCTGGGCGTCGATTCCGCGGGCGCCCTCGAGATCCGCAACCGGCTCCAGATGACGTGCGGCCTGGCGCTGCCCGCCGGACTCCTCTTCGAGCGCCCCTCGCCGGGGCTGCTGGCCGAGCATCTCCACCTCGGGCACACGCCGGGCGGTCCCGTCGCCGCACCACCGGACACCGTCGCTACCGCGGAGACTCGCGCGGGCATCTCGCAGTCCGGGTCGGGGACCACCGAGCCGATCGCCGTCGTCGGCATGGCCTGCCGCTTCCCCGGTGGGGTCGACTCCCCCGAGGACCTCTGGCGCCTCGTCGACACCGGCGGCGACGCCGTCGGCGAGTTCCCGCTCGACCGGGGCTGGGACCTGGAGTCCCTGTTCTCGCAGGAGGCCTCCGCCGAGGGTCGGAGCGCGACCCGCTTCGGTGGCTTCCTGCGTGACGTGGCGGCCTTCGACGCCCCGTTCTTCGGCATCAGTCCCCGCGAGGCGATGGCGATGGACCCCCAGCAGCGATTGTTGCTGACGGTCGCGTGGGAGGCCCTCGAACGAGGCGGCATCGACCCCGCCGGCCTGCGTGGCACACCCACCGGCGTCTTCGCCGGCGCGATGGCGCAGGCCTACGGACCGCGCATGCACGAGCCCGCAGGCGACAGCGGCGGCCACCTCCTGACGGGCTCGGCCCTCAGCGTCGTCTCGGGCCGGCTGGCCTACACCCTCGGCCTCGAGGGCCCCGCCCTCACCGTCGACACGGCGTGCTCGTCGTCGCTGGTCTCCCTGCACCTCGCGGTGCAGTCCCTGCGACGCGGGGAGTGCTCGCTGGCCCTGGCCGGCGGCGTCACCGTGATGACGACACCGGGCATGTTCATCGAGTTCAGTCGCCAGTCGGGGCTCTCGGTCGACGGCCGGTGCAAGGCCTTCTCGGCCGACGCCGACGGCACCGGCTGGTCCGAAGGCGCGGGTGTCGTCGTCCTCATGCGCCTCACCGACGCAGTGCGCGCCGGTCGGGAGGTGCTCGCGGTGATCCGCGGGAGCGCCGTCAACCAGGACGGCCGCAGCAACGGCCTGACCGCGCCCAACGGCGCCGCGCAGGAGCGGGTCATCCGCCAGGCGCTCGCCGACGCCGGCCTCGACGCAGAGGACGTCAGCGCGGTCGAGGCCCACGGCACCGGCACCTCGCTCGGCGACCCGATCGAGGCCGAGGCGGTGCGACGGACCTACGGGGCGGCCCACGACCCTGGCAACCCGGTATGGCTCGGCTCGTTGAAGTCGAACCTCGGACACACCCAGGCCGCGGCCGGGGTCGGCAGCCTCATCAAGATGGTCGAGGCGCTGCGTCACGGCACCCTCCCGCGCACCCTGCACGCCGAGATCCCCTCCCCCCACATCGACTGGTCCGACGGCACCGTCCGGCTGCTCGACTCTCCGGTGCCGCTCGACGCCGAGGCGCCCGGCCCGTCACGGGTGGGCATCTCCGGGTTCGGGATCAGCGGGACCAATGCCCACCTGGTGCTCGAGCAGGCCCCGACCTCCCCCGACGGCGCCACCGACGCCGCCCCCGACAGCTTCACCGGGTCGGAGGCGATCCAGCCCGTGGCGGCGGCCGAGGACGCCCCCACGGTCTGGGTGTTCAGCGCGCGCTCGGCGGCCGGACTGATCGACTATGCGCTACGGCTGCGTGAGCACGCCGTCACGGCCGACCTGACGGTGACCTCACGCACCCTGGCCCGACGCTCCCGGCTCGAGCACCGCGTCGTCGTCGTGGCGCACGACCGGACGGACCTGCTCGAGGCTCTCGACGCCGTAGCGGAGGGCAGACCCCATCCGGCGGTGATCGCGGGCACGGCCCTGGCCGAGGTCCAGCCTGTCCTGCTCTTCCCCGGTCAGGGGACCCAGTGGGTCGGGATGGCGCGCGACCTGCTCGACCAGAGCCAGGTCTTCTGGGACGCCATGTGCGAGGTCGACGGGACGCTCGGCTCCCACATCGACTGGTCGGTGCTCGACGTCGTCCGCGACGAGGCCGGCGCTCCGGCCCTGGACACGGCCGAGGTCATCCAGCCCACCCTGTTCGCCGTCATGTACTCGCTCGCCGCCCTGTGGCGCTCGGTGGGCGTCGCCCCCGCGGCCGTCATCGGGCACTCGCAGGGCGAGATCGCCGCCGCCTGCGTCGCCGGGGCGGTCTCCCTGACCGACGCCGCCCGGCTCGTCGTCCGGCGCAGCCGAGTGCTGGGGGGCCTGGCGGGAGTGGGCGGCATGGTCACGGTGCCCCTCACCGCGGACGAGGCGACCGAGTTGATCTCGCCGTGGTCCGACCGGCTCTGGGTCGCGATCCACAGCTCACCACACGACTCGGTGGTCGGTGGCGACCTCGAGGCCCTCGACGCCCTCGAGCGCGCCCACGGGGACCGGCTGCCCCTGCGCCGCGTTGCCATCGGCTATGCCGCCCACACGCCCCACATCGACCGGGTCGAGGACGACATCCGCGCCGCCGTCGCCGAGGTGACCCCGCAGGCGGCCTCGGTCCCCATCGTCTCCTCGGTCACCGGAACCGCGATCGACCCGCTCGACCTGGGGCCCGAGTACTGGTGGCGCGGCCTGCGCGAGCCCGTGCTCTTCACCGAGGCCGTGGCCAGCGCGAGCGCCACTGTGGCCCGTCCGCTGTTCATCGAGGCCAGCCCGCACCCCGCGCTCACCGCCCACGCCGAGGAGACCCTCCACGTCCTGGGTAGGTCCGGCTCCGCCGTCGCGTCGCTGCGGCGGGGGGCCGGCGGCTGGAAGCAGTTCGTGCGCAGCGTGGCGGCGGCGTTCACCGCTGGCGCCCCGGTCGACTGGACCCAGGTGTCGGGTACCGGCCCGAGCTCGTGCGCGGTGCCGACCTATCCCTTCCAGAACGGCCACTACTGGCTGCCCGCCACCGATCCCGGGCTCCGGCTGCGGGGCGTCGACGAGGTGGACCACCCGCTCTTCGGGGCGCTGCTGGCCCGTGGCGACGGTGGGCGCACGCTGACCGCGCGGCTCAGCGCCGCCACCCCCGGGTGGCTCGCCGACCACGTCGTCGCCGGGGTGACCCTCGTGCCTGGCGCGGCGTTCGTCGAGATGGCCGTGGCGGCAGCCCACGACTCGGGCTGCACCGAGATCGGCGACCTCGTCGTCCTCGAACCGCTGGTCCTGCCCGCAGAGGGCGGCGTCCAGGTGCAGGTCACGGTGGGCGAGCCGGACGACGACGGGCGACGCGACCTGACCCTGTTCGCGCGGGACGAGGGCGACCCGCGACGGCCGTGGACACGCCACGTGGTCGGCTCCTGCGAGCCCGTCACCGCCGAGCAGGGGAGCCTCGGGACCGACGCGACCGACCCGTCGGGGGCCGAGATCCCCCTCGACACCCTCCACGACGACCTCCGGCTCCTCGGGTACGACTACGGACCCGCATTCCGGGGGCTCCTGCGGGCGTGGCACACCGACGACGGATATGTCGCCGACGTGGTCGTGGACGACGCCACGGGGTCCACCGGCGGCTACACCCTGCACCCCGGCCTCCTCGACGCCGTCCTGCACCCGTTGGTGCTCGAGTCGGCGACCGCCGACGAGCTGGTCGTGCCCTTCGAGTGGCGAGGCGTGCGTGCCTTCCAGTCCGGTCACGCCGCGGCCCGAGCCCGGGTCACCCGGCTCGGGCCGGACCGGATCGGCATCGAGCTCTTCGACGCCGCCGGCGCTCCGGTGGCCTCGGTCGATGAGCTCGTGCTGCGCCGGGTCAGCCGGGCCGTGCTCGGCTCCGCGGCCGGTGCCGAGGATGCGCCCGCCCCGGATCCTGAGCTCCACGCCCTGACGTGGGCCGACGGCCCCGACGCCGCAAGCGACCTGACCGGCGCCGAGTGGGCGCTGGTCGGCGACGCGGACCACCTGGCACAGAGCCTCGCGGCGACCGCGGTGAGGCTGCGGCAGTTCTACGACCTGGCCTCGGTCGCCGATCAGAGTCCCGACGGCATGCCCGAGCTCGTCGTGCTGGCCCCTCCCGGCACCCATCCAGACGACGAGGACGACGACGCCGGACGGGCCCGGTCTGCGTGCATGCACGCCCTCGAGGCGATCCAGGCGTGGTTGGCTGACGAGCGCTTCGCCGAGAGCCGACTCGTCGTCGTCACCACGACGACGGACGCCAGCTGGGGCCTGGTCCGCTCGGCGCAGGCCGAGCACCCCGGCCGCTTCGTCCTGGCCTGCCTCGACGACGAGTTCAGCGGGTGGGCCGACCTGGCCCAGGCCGTCGCCACCGGCGAGGACCAGCTTCTCGGGTCCGGTGACGGCGTGCGCGTGGCGCGTCTTCAGCCCCTGACCCCGGCCTCCGTCTCCGACGGGCAGGTCGATGCCGTCACGACCTCCGACCCGGACCCGTCAGCCGGCCTCGATCCCGGGCGCACGGTCGTCATCACCGGCGGCACGGGCGGCCTGGGAGCGCTGGTCGCCGAGCACCTCGTCGTCCGTCATGGAGCCCGTCACCTCCTCCTGCTCTCGCGCACCGGCAACCGCGCGGAGGGTGCCGGGCCGCTCGTGGCGCGGCTCGAGGAGCTCGGTGCCGACGTGGTGGTCCGCGCCGTCGACGTGACGCACCGCCGTGGACTGGCCGCCGCGCTCGCGGACGTCGATCCGGCCCACCCGATCGGAGTCGTCGTCCACGCCGCGGGTGAGCACCGAGACTCTCCCGTCGACCGGCTCACCGTCGAGGACCTCGAGGCCGCTCTCGCCGCGAAGCTCGACGGCGCCGTCCACCTGCACGAACTGACCCGCGATCTCGACCTGGAGGCCTTCGTGCTCTTCTCGTCGGTGGCCGGCGCGGTCGGCACCGCGGGCCAGGCGAACTACGCCGCCGCCAACGCCGCTCTCGACGCGCTCTCGCGCCGACGGGTGTCGCAGGGCCTGGTCTCCACCTCCATCGCCTGGGGGCTGTGGGAGGTACCGGCGTCGATGGCCGGCTCCCTCGAGCCTGCCGACCTGGCCCGGCTCGCACGCCGGGGCATCGGCTCGCTGGCGCCCGAGCAGGCGCTCGCCCTTCTCGACGAGTGTCTGCGTCTCCGCCCCACCGAGGCTGTCGCCGCCGCGTGGAGCCACGCGGCGGCACCGGTGGCATCGGTGCTGCGCGACGTCGTCGCGGTCCCCGGGGGCCGAGCCGCGCCACCCGGAACCACCTCCCGTCGAGACCAGACCCGGCCCGTCCGACTCCCGTCGGCGGCACCTGTCACCACGACGTCCGCGTCCTCCGCGGGCGCGTCCGCGGGTACCTCCGCAGGCGCCGCACCGTTGGCCACGATCCTGGCCGGGCTCAGCCGAGACGAGGCCGAGGCCGAGGTCCTCGCCCTCGTGCAGCGCGAGGTGAGCGCCGTGCTCGGCTACAACGACCCGTCCCTGGTCTCGGCCGAGCAGGAGTTCGTCGACCTCGGGCTCGACTCGCTGACCGTCGTCGACCTGCGGAACCGGCTGACCGCCGTCACCGGGCTCCGGCTCCCCGCGACGCTCGCCTTCGACCACCCCACCGTCCTGGCCCTGCGCGACCACCTCGTCGGGTCGCTGGTGCCGGAGGCCTCCGCACCCCGGCTCGAGCTCGGCGAGGCCCTCGAAGCCGCCGCACGGCTGGCCGCCGCCGATCCCACCGTGCTCGAGGAGGTGCGCGCCCTGCTGCAGGACTCTCTGCGGAACCTCGGGACGAGCCCGGATGCGGCCGCCCGGACCTCGGCGATCGAGGCCGCATCCGACAGCGAGCTGTTCGAGTTCCTGGACAACAGATGAGCTCGCGGACCGGCCACCGCACCCACCCGACACGACGACCTGAGGAGGGAGGACCATGACGACCGAGGAGAAGCTGCGCGACTACCTGCGACGCGTCACGCTCGACCTGGCCGAGGCACGACGCCGCCTGGCCGCCGGCGAGGGCCACCGACGTCCGGAGCCGATCGCCATCATCGGGATGGCCTGCCGCTTCCCCGGCGGCGTCACCAGTCCCGAGGACCTCTGGGAGGTCGTCTCGACCGGAACCGACGCGACAGGTGACTTCCCCACCGACCGAGGCTGGGACGTCGAGCGCCGCTACGACCCCGACGGCGCCACCCCCGGAACGTTCTCGGTGCGCCGCGGGGGTTTCCTCCACGATCTCGCCGACTTCGACGCCGACTTCTTCGAGATGAGCCCCCGCTCCGCCCTGGCGACCGACCCGCAGCACCGGCTGTTCCTCGAGACGTGCTGGGAGTCGTTCGAGCGAGCCGGCGTCGACGGCACTGCCCTGGGCGGCAGCGACACCGGCGTGTTCGCGGCCACCATGTACAACGACTACGCGCAGCGGTTCATCGGCTGCCACCCCGAGGCCCTCGAGGGCACCCTGCTCACCTCGAACGCCGCGAGCGTCCTCGCCGGGCGGGTGTCCTACACCTTCGGGCTCGAGGGTCCTGCGATGACCATCGACACGGCATGCTCGTCCTCGCTCGTCACGCTCCACCTCGCTGTGCGCTCGCTGCGCCACGGCGAGTGCTCCTTGGCGCTGGCGGGCGGCGTGACCACGATCGCCACCCCGGACAGCTACGTCGAGTTCAGCCGCCAGGGAGCACTGTCCCCGGACGGACGCTGTCGCGCCTTCGCCGAGGACGCCGCAGGCGCCGCCTGGTCCGAAGGCGTAGGCACCCTGCTGCTCGAGCGCCTCGCCGACGCCCGGCGCCTGGGGCACCCCGTGCTCGCGGTGGTGCGCGGCTCGGCCGTCAACCAGGACGGTCGCAGCATCGGGATGGCGGCGCCCAACGGTCCCGCGCAGGAACGGGTGATCCGCGCCGCCCTCGCCGACGCCCGACTCGACCCCCGCGACATCGACCTCGTCGAGGCGCACGGCACGGGCACCCGGATCGGAGACCCGATCGAGGCCCAGGCGCTGCTCGCCACCTACGGTCGACGCCCCGCCGACGAGCCGGTCCACGTCGGATCGGTGAAGTCGAACCTGGGGCACACCCAGGCGGCCGCGGGAGTCGCCGGGGTCATCAAGGCGGTCATGGCGCTGCGCCACGCGACCATGCCCGCGACCCTCCACGTCACCCGCCCGTCCCCCCAGGTGGACTGGGCGGCGCACCCTGTCTCGCTCCTGCGCGACCACCAGCCCTGGCCCGACCGCGGCCGGCCCCGGCGTGCCGCCGTGTCCTCGTTCGGCATCAGCGGCACCAACGCCCACGTGGTGCTGGAAGAGGCTCCTGCGGCGGCCCAGTCGGCGACCCCGCCCCGCGCACCGCTCCCGACGGCGTTCGCGCTCCCGGTGAGCGCGCGCACGCACGCGGCGCTCCCCGCCCAGGCGGCGCGACTGCACCGGATGCTGGTCGACGACGCGACGCTCGCACCCGCCGACGTGGCACGGGCCCTCGCCACCGGCCGGGCCCACCACCGACACCGCGCCGTCGTCCACGGCGCCGACCGGGACGACGTGCTGTCCCGGCTCGATGCTCTGGCCCAGGACGCCTCGTCTCCCGGGGTGACCCGCGGGCAGGTCGCCGCCCCGATGAGCGTCGCGTTCCTGTTCGGGGGCCAGGGGGCTCAGCGCCTGGGCATGGGCCGCGAACTCCACCGCGACCATCCACCGTTCGCCGCGGCGTTCGACGAGGTCTGTGCCGCGCTCGACGCGCACCTCGACCGACCGCTCGAGCAGGTGATGTGGGCCGACCCCGAGGGTCCCGACGCCGGCCTCCTCGACCAGACCGGGTGGACGCAGCCGGCCCTGTTCGCCTTCGAGGTGGCGCTCTTCCGGCTGCTCGCCGCCCACGGCGTCACGCCCCACGCGGTCGCGGGGCACTCCGTCGGAGAGCTTGCGGCGGCCCACGTGGCCGGAGTGCTCTCGCTGGACGACGCCGCACGCCTGGTGGCCGCACGTGGACGTCTCATGCAGGCCCTCCCACCGGGGGGCGCGATGTACGCCGTCGCGGCGGCCGAGGCGGAGGTCCGCACCGACCTCGCGGGTCTCGGCGAAGCGGTCGCGATCGCCGCGGTCAACGGACCTCGCGCGGTGACGGTCTCGGGAGCCGACGCCGAGCTCGCCACGCTCGTGCAGCGCTGGCGCGACCAGGGGCTACGGGTCCGGCGGTTGCCGGTGAGCCACGCGTTCCACTCCCCCCTGATGCAGCCGATGCTCGCGGAATTCCGCGCCGTCGTCTCCACCGTCCACCTCGCCGAGCCCGACCTGACCTGCGTCACCGGCCAATCCTCGGGATCGAGCTGGACCGACCCCGAGTACTGGGTGGCGCACGTGGAGCGGGCCGTCCGCTTCGCCGACACGGTCGCGCTCCTGGAGGCGGCCGGGACCCGCGCCTACGTCGAGATCGGGCCCGGCGCCGCCCTCAGCCATCTGGTAGCCGACTGCCTCGAGGACCGCACCGCCTCGGCCGTGCCCACCGGACGCGACGGACACGCGGAGAGTGCCTGCTACCTCGACGCGCTCGCCCACCTTTGGGTTCGCGGAGTGCCGGTGGCGTGGGACGCGCTGTGCGGCACCGGCACCGACGTGGTGCACGACCTCCCCACCTACGCCTTCTCCCGTCGCCGGTTCTGGCTCGACAACCCCGACCCGCCCGCCGACCTCGCCGCCCACGGTCTGCGGAGTTCCGGCCAGCTGCTCGTTGGTGCCGCGATCGACCTCGACCGGGGTGGGGTCGTGCTCAGTGGGCGCGTGCGACACGACCACCCCTGGCTGCGCGACCACGTCGTCGGGGACGCGATGGTGATCCCGGCCTCGGCGGTCCTCGACATGCTGCTGGGCGCGGCCGCCCGTGTCGGGCTCGACGTCGTGCAGGAGCTGACCCTCGCGGCACCCCTCGTCGTCCCCGTCGACGGCGAGCTGCTCCTCCAGCTGGTCGTCGACGACGACGACGGAACCTCGGCCCGAGCGGCCCGGCTCTCGGCCCGCACCTGTCCCGAGGATCCGTGGACACCAGCGGCCTCGGGCACGCTCGCCGCCGCGGCGGCGGCCGAGGTCCCGCACACCGAGACGGCGTGGGCCACAGCGTGGCCGCCGGATGCGGAGCCGGTCGCCGTCGACGCCGGCTACGACGCCCTGGACGGGCGCGGGTACCACTACGGTCCAGCATTCCGAGGGGTGCGCCGGGCGTGGCGCGGCAGCGACGTCCTCTACTGCGAGATCGAGGCCCCGGGCGTGCTCGAGCAGACGTCTCGTGTTCACCCCGCTGTCGTCGACGCGGTCCTGCACGCCTCGCTGCTCGCCGACGCCGCCCGCGACGGCGCCGAGCACCACACGCTGCTGGTCCCGTTCGTCCTGCACGGCATCCGCGCCACGACCACCGATGCGCGCATGCTGCGCGTGCGGGTGAGCACCGAGGGCGACCGGCTCGGCGTCGAGGTCACCGACCCGTCGGGACGGCCCGTCCTCACCATCGAGTCGGTCACCGTGCGTGAACTCTCCGCCAGGGCCCTGGGCGGGCCGCGCTCGGCCTATCAGCTCACCTGGACCCCGGCGAGCGCCGAGGCGGGCCCTGACCGGCGCCCCCCGCTGGTCGTCGACATCGCACCCGTGGCGTCCGGGGAGGATGTCCCGCGCGGTGTCCGCCTCGCACTCGCAGATGCTCTCGACGTCGTCCGCCCGTGGGTTGCCCGCTCTCCCGACGACCTCCTCGTGATCCGCACCCGCGGCGCCACCGGGCCCGGCGCCACCGACCCCTGCGCCGCAGCCGTGGCGGGTCTGGTGCGCGCCGCCCAGGCCGAGCTCCCGGGCCGACTGGTCCTCCTCGACACCGACGCCGACGCCGGCGGCACCGAGCCCGACCTGACCGATTGGGCACGCGTCCGGTCCGCGGCCGCATCAGGCGAGACCGAGATCGCGATCCGCGGCCGCGACCTGCTCGTGCCCCGGATCGTCGCGGTCAGCCGCACCGAGGGCCCTCTCGACACCACCCCGCCCCTGCGCCACGGCACCGTCCTGGTCACCGGCGGCACCGCCGGGCTCGGCTCGGTCGTCGCCGAGCACCTCGCGACGCGCCCCGGCGTGGACCGGTTGCTCCTGGTCTCCCGCACCGGACCGACGGCGCCGGGAGCCCAGGCCCTGGTCGCCCGGATCGAAGCGCTCGGGACCGCCGTCGACGTGGAGTCCTGCGACGTGGCCGACGCCGCGGCCCTCGAGGCCGTGCTCGGTCGCATCCGTGACGAGGCCCCGCTCATCGGGGTCGTGCACGCGGCCGGCGTGCTCGCCGACGCGAGCATCGGGCGGATCGCGCCCCACCAGGTCGAGCAGGTGATGCGGCCCAAGGTGGACGGCGCCTGGCACCTCCATCGACTCACCCGCCACCGCGACCTGTCCTTCTTCGTCCTGTTCTCCTCGATCGCAGGGCTCCTCGGCAGCCCCGGTCAGGGCACCTACGGGGCGGCCAACGCCGCGCTCGACGCTCTGGCCGCACACCGTCACCTGGCCGGCCTGCCCGCGACGTCGCTCGCGTGGGGCCGTTGGACCGGAGGCATGCTGGACGGCCTCGATCCGGCGGGGCGCGCCCGGCTCGAGCGCAGCGGCGTGGCGGCCCTGTCCGATGAGGAGGGGCTGGCCGTGCTCGACCAGGCTCTCGCGTCCGGCGCGACCCGTCTCGTCGGCGCGGCCTGGCGCCCCGACGCTCTGCGCCGTCACGCCCGCGGCGCACTCCCCAGCGCGCTCCGGGGCCTGGTCCCGCAGGCGCGATCAGCGCCGGCCGATCACCACCCCGGGCACGAGGGGCAGCACGGGCACGACGGGCAGGGCCACGAGCACTCACTACGCATCGAAGTCCTGCCGGGAACCGCGCCGGAGGCGGCGCGTCGCGCCATCGCCCAGACGGTGCGCGGCGTGGTGGCCGAGGTCCTCGACCACCGTGACGTGGAGGCGGTGGAGACGACGCGCGCGTTCAGCGAGATGGGCTTCGACTCGATCACCGCCGTCGAGCTGCGCAACCGGCTGGACACGCTCAGCGGTCTGCGACTGCCCGCCACCCTCGCCTTCGACCACCCGACCATCGACGCCCTGGCCGCCTTCCTCCACGAGACCCTCGCGCGCGAGTCGGCGGGTCTCGACGACGGCGCGCCGTCGGCTCCCGAGGCCGCGCTGCGAGCCGCCCTCGCCCGGCTCGAGCACTTGGACGACGTGGAGCGCGTCCGCCTGGTCGCGGTCGCCAGGGACGCACTGACCAGGCTCGTGCCCAGCCGGGGCGCGACCACCGAACCACCGGCGGGGATCTCCACCGAGGAGGCCCACCAGGCCTCCGACGAGGAGATCTTCGCCCTCCTCGACAGCTGACCCGCTAACCGACGCGACCGGAAGGACGGCCATGGCCACCGAAGACGAGCTCCGCAGCTACCTCAAGCGCGCCACCATGGACCTCGCCGAGACCCGGCACCGGCTCGCCGCGTCCGAGGAGCGGGCCGCCCGCGCCCAGGACACCCTGCACGAGCCGATCGCCATCGTGGCGATGGCGTGCCGGGCACCCGGTGGGGTCGAGGACCCGGACGGTCTGTGGGACCTGGTCTCGCAGCAGCGCGACGTGATCGACGAGTTCCCCGCCGACCGCGGCTGGAGCACCGACCTCTACGACCCCGACCCGGATGCCCACAACAAGACCTACACGACCAGAGGTGGCTTCCTCGACGGCGCCGCGGACTTCGACGCCGCGATGTTCGGGCTGTCCCCACGGGCCGCGCTGGCCGCCGATCCGGCCCACCGGGTCCTGCTGGAGACCACGTGGGAGGTGATCGAGCGGTCCGGGCTCTCGCCGGCCGACCTGCGCAACACCCGCACCGGCGTGTTCGTCGGCTGCATGTACAACTACTACGCCGCGCGGTTCCTCACCGACATCCCCGAGAGCGTCGAGGGCAACCTGCAGACCTCGGGTGCACAGAGCATGCTGTCTGGCCGGATGTCGTACACCTTCGGCCTCGAGGGACCCTCGATCACCATCGACACCGCGTGCTCGACCTCGCTGGTCGCGATCCATCTCGCCGCACAGTCCTTGCGGCGCAACGAGTGCTCCCTGGCCCTGGCCGGCGGCTCGACCGTGATCGCAGACCCGGTGATCTTCGCGGAGTTCTCGAGGTTGCGGGCGCTGGCACCCGACGGCCGGTGCAAGGCCTTCGGCGCCGATGCCGACGGCACCAGCTGGGCGGAGGGCGCCGGCCTCCTCATGCTCGAGCGCTACAGCGACGCCGTGCGCAACGGGCGACGCATCCACGCGCTGATCCGCGGCAGCGCCACCAACCAGGACGGACGCAGCAACGGGCAGACCGCGCCCAACGGGCCCGCGCAGGAGCGGGTGATCCGGCAGGCGCTGGCCGACGCCCGGCTCGACGTCGGCGACGTCGACGCGGTGGAGGCGCACGGAACCGGGACCCAGCTCGGAGACCCCATCGAGGCGAACGCCCTGTTGGCGACCTACGGGCAGCACCGTTCGGGCGAACCCCTCCAGCTGGGGTCGCTGAAGTCCAACATGGGTCACTCCCAGGCCGCTGCGGGGGTCCTCGGCGTCATCAAGATGGTCGAGGCGATGCGGCGCGGCATCCTGCCGCCGAGCCTGCACGCCGACGAGCTCTCGCCGCATGTCGACTGGGACAGCGGACAGGTCGAGGTCGTGCGCACCGCACGTCCGTGGCCTGTGACGTCCCACCCCCGACGGGCGGCCGTCTCGAGCTTCGGGGTCAGCGGCAGCAACGGCCACGTCATCATCGAGGCACCCGCGCAGGACGCGGCCGACACCGGCGATGCCACTGCGGCGCCGGACCAGGATCAGGTCCTGGTGTGGGCGTTCTCCGCCCGGACCTCGACCTCGCTGCAGCGTTTCGCCGGCCGACTGCGCGTCTTCGTCGAGTCGTCTCACTCGCACGCCGACCTGGTCGAGGCCGGACGGTGGCTCGCGCGGCGCACCACCTTCGACACCCGCGCCGTCGTCACCGCCACCGACCGCGACGAACTGCTCGCCGCCCTGGCCGCGATCGAGCTCGGTCACCGGCACCCGGCCGCTGCGGTCGGCACCGCCGCCGACGGCGACGTCGAGACGGTGCTGGTCTTCCCGGGCCAGGGCACCCAGTGGACCGGCATGGCGGCGCGGCTGCTCGAGGAGTCGCCGGTCTTCGCGGCCCGGCTCGCGCAGTGCGACGAGGCACTCGCCCCGCACCTGGACTGGTCGGTCGCGGGCCTGCTGCGCCAGGCCCCTGGCACACCGGTCCTCGACGGGCCGGATGTGATCCAGCCGGCCCTGTGGGCGGTGATGGTCTCGCTGGCCGAGCTCTGGCGCTCGGTCGGGGTCGATCCCACCGCCGTCATCGGACACTCCCAGGGCGAGATCGCCGCAGCGTGCGTCAGCGGCGCGATCACCCTGGAAGACGCTGCCCGCATCGTGGCCCTGCGGAGTCGTCACCTCACCTCGCTGTCGGGCAGCGGCGGCATGCTTGCGGTCTCCCTGCCCACTTCCGTGGTCGCGCAGCGTCTCGTCGGAGACCTGTGGATCGCCGTGCACAGCGCTCCCGGCTCCACGGTGGTCGCCGGGAGCCCCGAGGCCCTCGACGCGTTCGTCGAGGCCTGCGGCCCCGAGGTGCGCACTCGACGCATCGACGTCGACTACGCCTCCCACGGTCCGCACGTCGCCGCGTTGAGGCCGATCCTGACGACGGTGCTCGAGGGGATCTCAGCGCGCAGCACCACCGTCCGCTACGCCTCGGCGTCCGAGGGCGCACTGATCGACGCGAGTCGGCTCTCCAGCGAGTACTGGTACGACAATCTGCGCAACCCGGTGCAGTTCGAGCAGGCGGTCCGGGCCCTGGCCGGCCCGCGGCGCACGGTGTTCGTGGAGTGCAGCCCCCACCCCGTCCTGGGGGGCAACCTGCGCGACATCGCCCACGACGCGGAGATGGCGGCCGAGGTGTGCGGCACGCTGCGTCGCGACGAAGGCGACTGGCTCCAGTTCCTACGCAGCGCCGCCCTCGCGCACACCGCAGGGGCGTCGGTGGCCTGGGCTGGGATCGTGGGCGACCCGACGGGTCCGCCCCCCGACCTCCCGACCTACGCCTTCGACCGCGAGCGGTACTGGCTCCTGGACCGTCCCGGGTCGGTCTCCGGAATCGCGGGCATGGAACAGGCCGCCCACCCGCTGCTCACCGCGCGCGTCGACTGCGCCGACGGACGGGCGGTGTGGACCGGCCGGCTCGCGACCCAGACCAGCCCGTGGCTCGCCGACCACGCGGTCGGCTCTCAGGTGCTGTTCCCAGGTGTGGGCCTGGCCGAGCTGCTCGTGGCTGTCGGCACGGACGTCGGCTGTGCCGCGCTCGACGAGCTGGTGCTGCAGCGTCCACTGAGCCTCGGTCCCGATGGGCTCGACCTGCAGGTCACGTTCGAGCCGTCCGAGGATGCCGCGCCCCGCCGCGCCACGGTGCACATGCGAGACGACGACGCGTGGGTGCTCGCGGCGTCGGGCACCCTGTCGCCCGCCGTGGCGACGAACGGCCGTGCGGCCCTCGCCCCGTGGGCCGAGGCGTGGCCACCGACCGGCCCGGGTGTGCGACAGATCGACCCCGCCACCCGCTATGCCGACCTCGCCGACCTCGGCTATCACTACGGCGCGGCCTTCCGGGGCGTCCAGGCCTTGTGGGTCGACGGCACCACCCTGTTCGCCGAGGTGGCCCTGGCAGCCGAGCCCGACGACTTCGTGCTGCATCCAGCCCTGCTGGACGCCGTCCTCCACCCGATCCTGCTCGCCGGGCGCGAGGACGGCGACCAGGAGCTGCGCCTTCCCTTCACCTTCGGTGGGGTCACCGTCCACGCCCAAGGAGCCACCGGACTCCGGGTCCGGATCACGGTGGACGAGGGCCGAGACGAGGGAGCGGGCGCGGACGGGGACGAGAGCTACCGAATCGAGGCCGCCGACGCCCGCGGTCACCGGGTCGTGAGCATCGACTCGCTCCGGGCGCGACGATTCGCCGGCGCCGACCTCGGCGCCGCCGCACCGTCCGTGCTGCACGAGCTGGCCTGGCGCCCAGCGCCGTCCCCCTCCCCTTCGTCGGCCACAGTGACGATGGTGGTGGTCGACGGCTCGCCCACCGGAGCGGGGAGCGCCTCCTCGGCCACCGCCGATCACGCCCACTACGCATCGCTGTCCGAGGTGCCGGCCGAGGCACAGCTCGTGCTGGCCACACTGCCGGAGACGTCCGGAGCGCCGTTCGAGCAGGCCCACGCCGCCGCACACTGGGCCCTCACCACGGCCCAGGAGTGGCTGGGACTTGCGCATCCGGGCACACTCGTCGTGCAGACCCACGCGGCTCTCGGCGCTGGCGCCGTCAACCCGTCTTCAGCGGTCGTGTGGGGGCTGCTGCGTAGCGCGCAGTCGGAGAACCCGCGCTCGTTCGCGCTCCTCGACCACGATGGGAGCGATGTCGACTGGTCGATGATCGCAAGCCACATCGGCGATGGCCGTGACCAGCTGCACGTCCGCGACGGCGTCGTGCACGAGCCCGAGCTGGCGAGGGTCCCGGCCGGGCAGGAGGAGACCGGCCCGACGCCCCCGTCGGCCGTGGTCCTCGATGCGCACGGCACCGTTCTGATCACCGGCGGCACCGGTGGCCTCGGCGCCCACGTGGCGCGCCACCTGGTCGCCCGGCACGGTGCACGGCATCTGCTCCTGGTCTCGCGCCGCGGTCCGGAGGCCCCCGGGGTGGACGTCCTGGTCGACGATCTGACCGAGGCCGGCGCCGAGGTCCGGGTTGCCGCCTGCGACGTGGGCGACGCCGACCAGCTGCAGGAGCTCCTGGCCCAGGTGGCCGCGGACCATCCCCTCACCGCCGTCGTGCACGCGGCCGGCGTCCTCGACGACGCCACCGTCCAGCGCCTGGCTCCCGAGCAACTGGACACGGTTCTCGCGGCAAAGCTGAGCGCCGGGTGGCACCTCCACACGCACACCCGCGGGGCCGACCTCCGCTCGTTCGTCCTCTTCTCCTCGATGGCCGGGGTGACGGGCAACCCAGGTCAGGGCAACTACGCGGGCGCCAACGCCGGTCTCGACGCGCTGGCCTCGCATCGCCACGACCTCGGGCTGCCCGCGACGTCGGTGGCCTGGGGGCTGTGGGCGGCGGAGACCGGTCTGACCGAGGGACTCACCGGCACCGACACCGCCCGGCTCGAACGGGCTGGTGTCCGCGCCATGAGCACCGAGCAGGGCCTGGCGCTGCTGGACGCCGCGCTCGCGAGTGGACGGGCGAGCGTGGTCGGCGCCTCGTTCCACACCGCGGGGATCCGGGCGGGCCTGGCCGCGGGGACCACTCACCGGCTGCTTGCTCCGTTGGCCGGCACCGGCTCCAGCCTTCCCCGCGCCGCCGGCGCCTCTGACGCCGGCGCGCAGACCGACCTCGCCGATCGGCTGCGCGGGCTCTCCCCGCAGGAGAGCCAGGACGTCGTCGCCGGGCTGGTCTGCGAGCTCATCGCCGCCACGCTCGCCCACGCCTCGCCCACGAGCATCGAGCGGAACCGGGCGTTCAGCGAGATGGGATTCGACTCGCTGACCGCCGTCGAGCTGCGCAACCGGCTCGACGCGGCCACCGGGCTCCGGCTCGCCGTGACGACCGTGTTCGACCATCCGACGGTCGAGCGTCTCAGCGCGCACCTGGTCGCCCAGGTGGCTCCGGCCGAGGTCGAACCCGAGGACCTGATCCGAGCCGCGCTGGAGGCCCTCGAAGCGCAGGTGCTCGCGGCGGATCCCCAGCTTCGTGCCCGCGCCGAGCTCGCCGTCCGCAGCACCCTGGAGCGGATCTCCTGGTCGACCGCCGACGGCGGGGCGACCGAGCACGTCGAGCCTTCGAACGACGACACCGAAGCGCTGCGAGCAGACGCGTCCGACGAGGAGCTGTTCGCCTTCATCGAGGAGCAGATCGCCGGCGGGGGGAACGGCTGATGGCCACCGAGCAGGAGCTGCGCGACTACCTGCGCCGCGCCGCGGTCGACCTCACCGAGAGCCGCCGCCGCGTGGCTGAGCTCGAGGCAGCACGGCACGAGCCCGTCGCCGTCGTGGGCATGGCGTGCCGGCTCCCCGGCGGGGCGGACTCGCCGGCCGCCTTCTGGGACCTCCTGCAGCGCGGTGGCAGCGGGACCGGCGCGGTGCCGCACGAGCGCTTCGACATCAGTGAGCACTACGACCCCGACCGCACGGCCGGACGCGTCTACACCGACCAGGGCGCCTTCCTCGACGACATCGCCGGCTGGGACGCCGACCTGTTCGGCGTGCCGCCGGCGGAGGCCCTGCGCATGGACCCCCATCAACGGCTGCTGATGGAGCTGACGTGGGAGACCCTCGAGGACGCCGGCATCCCGGCCGGCTCGATCGCCGGCCGGCGCGTCGCAGTCCTGATCGGGTCGATGGACAGCACCCAGTACGGGCGACTCCAATACACGCTGCAGGGCGAGCAGGTCGCGCACGAGCCGTACTTCGGCCAGGGGGCGGCCAGCAACATGACAGCAGGACGGCTGGCCTACCACTTCGACCTGCGCGGGCCGGCCGTCACCATGGACTCGGCCTGCTCGTCGTCCCTCGTGGGTGTCCACCAGGGCATCACCTCCCTGCGCCGGGGCGAATGCGACCTGGCGCTGGCCGGCGGCGCCAGCCTCGTGCTCACCCCCGACGTCTTCGTCCAGGCCTGCGCGACCTCGCAGCTGTCGCCCGCCGGCGCCTGTCACACCTTCGACGCCTCCGCCGACGGCTACCTCATGGGCGAGGGCGGAGGCCTGGTCCTCCTCGAGCGGCTCTCGGACGCCGTCGCCCACGGACGGCGGATCCACGGCGTGCTCCGCGGCTCGGCGGTAAACCAGGACGGGCACAGCAACGGCCTGACCGCACCGCGCCGCGGGGCGCAGGTCGAGGTGATCCGCGACGCCCTCGACGACGCCGGCCTGGTCCCGGGGGACATCGACCTGGTCGAGGCGCACGGCTCGGCCACGAGTCTCGGCGACGCCATCGAGCTGGGCGCACTGCACGACGTCTTCGGGCACGGGCCGCGCCGCGCGCCGCTGCACGTGGGCGCGGTGAAGACCAACATCGGCCATACCCAGGCCGCGGCCGGCATCGCGGGACTGATCAAGACGCTGCTGTCGCTGCAGCACCGCCGGATGCCGGTCAACCTCCACTTCTCCGAGCCGGCGCAGGCGCTGCCCGCCGACGGCTCCCTCGACCCGGTGGTGCGCCCGACCGAACTCGGTGACGACGCCGTTCGCGCAGGCGTGAGCAGCTTCGGGTGGTCGGGCACCAACGCCCACGTCGTCGTCGAGACCGCGCCGGCCGCACCGCCGGCCGTACGATCGGCCGCCGCCGACTCCATGCGGCCGGAGCACCTCGTGCCGCTGTCGGCGGCCCACCCGGACTCGCTGGCCGACCACGTCTCCGCGTTGCACGCGTGGGCGGGCGCCAACGGCGACGTGATCCTCGACGACGCGGCCCACACCCTGGCCCGGCTCCGCACCCACCACGGCTACCGCCGCGCCGTCGTGGCCCGGGCGGGCACCGACGACTCCCCTCTCGGCGGGCTGCGGGACGCCCTGGGAGCCGAGCACCGCATGCACCGGGTGCACGCCAGCCCTCGCGTCGCGTTCCTCTTCCAGGGCACCGGCGACCAGTACGTCGGGTTGGGGCGCGACCTCTACGGCACCGAGCCGGGTTTCGCCGCCGCGGTCGAGGAGTGCCTCGCGCTTCTGGTCGCCCGCTGCGACCTCGACCTGCGGCACCTCCTGCTGGAGCGCGAACCGACCCGCCGCTCGGACTCGTTGGTGCCGGCGAGCGACGATCTCCTCGACGACCCCGCCCTGGCCCATCCGATCGCGTTCGTCGTCGAGTACGCGCTCGCGACCACGCTCCTGGCCGCCGGAGTCCGTCCCCAGATGCTGGTGGGCTACAGCCTCGGGGAGTACATCGCGGCCACCGTCGCCGGGGTCTTCGACCTCGGCGACGCCCTGGAGATCGTGGTCGAGCGCGCCAGGCTCATCGGCACCGCCGAGCCCGGCGCCATGCTCGCGGTCGCCGCCGGGAGCGACGCCGTCCACGCCGCCATCACCTCGTGCGGGGCCGCGGTCGAGGTGGCCGCGGTCAACGGGCCGGCGCTGACCATCGCCAGCGGCACCCCCAGCGGGGTCGAGCAGCTCGCCGAGCTGCTCGTCGAGCTGCGGCTCCCCCACCGCCGCGTACGCACGAGCGCGGCATTCCACTCCTCGCTGCTCGCCCCGGTGCGCGACAAGCTGGCGGCACTGCTCGACCGATTCCCGCGGCGTCCTCCCACGATCCGGGTCGTCAGCAACACCACGGGGCGGCCGCTCACGGCGAGCGAGGCGACCAGCAGCGCCTACTGGGCCGACCACCTCGTCGAGCCCGTTCGACTCGCCGACGCGCTCTCACACTGCCTCGCCGAGGGAGTCGACATCGTCGTCGAGATCGGTGCCGGCCAGAGTTTGGGGACCGTGGTGCAGCAGGACCCCAACGCTGCCCACGTCTGCGTCGTCCCGACCCTCGCCGGCCGCGACGCCGGCACCCAGCTCGGCGGTGAGCGCCGCCAGCTGCTCACCTGCCTCGGACGGTTGTGGGAGTGCGGTGTCGACCTCGACTGGGAGGCCCTCGCTCCCACCGGGACGCTCGTGGGGGTACCGGGCTACGCCTACCGGCGCACCCGGTACTGGCCGGAGACGACCCGACGGGCCGAGCCCGCCGCGGCCGAGCCCGTGCTCGATGCTCCGCCCGCCGACCTCTGTTACACCGGCACCTGGCGGCGTGACCCCGCCGTCAGCCCCGGCCAGCCCGGCCTCGCCGGTCCCCTGCTCGTGATCACCGGCACCGCAACGCACCCGTTGGCGTCGGAGCTCGTCGCGCACGCGAGGGCAGCCGGCGTCCAGGCCCGAGTGGTCGACGCCGATGCCGACGACCTGACCGCGGGTCTCACCACCGACGCCGACCACCCGGTGCACGCAGTCGTGCTCAGCGGTGTGGCCGAGGCCGACGCCCAGCACGCGGGCCTCAGCAGTCGGGCCTACCTCTCGCTCCTGCGCCTGCTCCAGCAGGCAGGTGACCACCCGGGCGGGCTGCGCCTGGTCACTGTCAGCAAGGGTGGCGCCGAGGTGGTCGGCGGCGACCTCGTCGCACCGTTCTCCACGTCCGTCCACGGCCTGGGCCGTGCGGCACGCCACGAGCTCGGACCCCTCACCTGGCACGGAGTCGACCTCGACCCGCGCGGCACCGACGACGAGGCGGCCCGACTCTGGCACGAGGTCGGCAGCTCGGCCGCCGGCACCGTCGAGCCCGGCGTGGTGGCCTGGCGGGGCGGACGACGGTGGCTGCCCGACCACGCCCCGGTGCCGACGTCCCCAGGACCGGGGCCGTGGCGGCACGACGGCCACTACCTGATCACCGGTGGGTCGCGCGGCCTGGGCCGGGCACTGGCGGACCACCTGGTCGCCGCCGGCGTACGCCGCCTCACGCTGGTCAGCCGATCCGCCTCGGCCACCGACGTCACCGCACTGGAGAACGCAGGTGTGGAGGTGCTGCTGCTCGACGCCGACACCGCCCGTCCCGACCAGCTGGGTCGCGCGCTGGCCACAGCGCGCCGGCGGCTGGGCCCGCTCACCGGAGTCGTGCACGCGGCCGGCGTGCCCGCCAGCGGCATGGTGCAACGCCAGCGGCCCGAGACGGTCGAGGCCGTCCTCGGCACCAAGCTCGGGGCGCTGGCACCCCTCGGCGACCTCGTTGCCGGGTCCGAGCCGCCGGAGCTCGTCGTGCTCTACTCCTCCGCGCTGACCAGCCTCGGGGGTATCGGCGAGGCCGACTACTGCGCCGCCAACACCGTGCTCGACGCCTACGCCCAGCACCTCGACGCCACCTCGGACGCCACCCACGTCGTCTCGGTGGCATGGGGTCCCTGGCTCCACGACGTCTGGCAGACCCCCGACGACGCCACGGAGGCTGGTCCCGGCAACGAGCTGGCCCGGCGGGCCGGCGACTATCGCAGACGCTTCGGCTTCGGCGACGACGCCGGCTGCCGCTTCCTCGACGCGCTCCTGGCCACGGGGCTCCCGCACGTGGTCGCCGTGCGCCAACCCCTGGAGGTGGCCGCGGCGCAGTGGGCCGACGTCCTCGACCTCGCCGCGCTCACCGCCGCCGCGACGACCGCGCCGACCGGGCCGCGCCATCCGCGGCCGGACCTGCGGGTGGCCTATGCAGCCCCCCGCACCGAGCTCGAGGGCGTGATCGCCGAAGTCTGGCAACGCTTCTTGGGCCTGGACCGCGTCGGCGTCGACGACCCGTTCTTCGACTTGGGCGGCAACTCCCTGGTCGGCATGTCGGCGCTGCTCGACCTGGGCCATCGACTGGGCCGGACCATCGCACCAGCACTCCTGTTCGCCCACCCGACCGTGGCCCAGCTCGCCGCCGCGCTGGAACCACCCGACCTCGCCACCCGTCCCGCTCCCGCAGCATCCGACGTCGGCGAGCGCGGACGTCGCCGTCGCCGCGCCCGCCAGACGCGCAAGGAGTTCCCCTCGTGACCACATCTGCCTCCGACCTGAGCCCAGGAGTGACCCCGGATCCGGCTTTCGAGCACGGAGTCGACCCTGACGCCGCGAGCCCGGGCGACATCGCCGTCATCGGCATGTCCGGGCGGTTCCCGGGATCACCCGACATCGGCCGGCTGTGGACCAACCTGCGGGCCGGGCACTCGGGAATCACCCACTTCAGCGACGACGAGCTCCGCGCAGCCGGTGTCAGCGACGAGACGCTCGCCGACCCCGCCTACGTGCGGGCCGGCGCGGTCATCGACGGTGTCGAGGACTTCGATGCCGGCTTCTTCGGGGTGAGCCCGCGCGAGGCCCAGGTGCTCGATCCCCAGCAGCGCCTGTTCCTCGAGCACAGTTGGCACGCACTGGAGGACGCCGGCTGCGACCCGGGCCGCGTCGACGGGACCGTCGGCGTCTTCTGTGGTGCCGCCTGGAGCTCCTACCTCCAGCACCAGCTGATGGGCAGCGACGTCGCCCGCTCGCTCGGCGAGCTGGCCGTCGGCCTGGCCAACGACAAGGACTCCCTCGCGACCCGGGTGGCCCACAGCCTGGGCCTCACGGGGCCGGCGTACTCGGTGCAGAGCTACTGCTCCACGTCGTTGGTCTCGGTGTGCGCGGCCGCGAGCAGCCTGGCCGGCCTGGAGTGCGACGTCGCCCTGGCGGGAGGCGTCGCGGTCACCGTGCCGCACCGCGTCGGCTACCTCTACCAGCCCGGAGGCATCGCTCCACCGGACGGCGAGTGCCGTGCCTTCGACGCCGCCGGCCTGGGGGCTCCGCTGGGCAGCGGGGTCGGAGTCGTGGTCCTCGCCCGGCTGGAGGACGCGCTCGCCCAGGGGCACCGCATCTACGCCGTCATCCGCGGCTGGGCCGTGAACAACGACGGCGGCGACAAGGTCGGCTTCACCGCGCCGGGTCTGCGTGGCCAGTCGGCGGTGATCGCCGAGGCCCTCGCGACCGCCGACCTGTCGCCCGACGACATCGACTACATCGAGGCCCACGGCACCGGAACCGCCCTGGGTGACGCCGTCGAGATCGCCGCGCTGCAATCGGTGTTCGGTGGGTCGGACTGCCTGATCGGCTCGGTGAAGACGAACCTGGGTCACCTCGACCGGGCTGCCGGCGTCACGGGCCTGATCAAGGCCTGTCTCGCGATGCACCACGAGGAGATCCCGGCGACGCTGAACCTGCGCACGCCCAACCCACAGCTGTCCGCTGGGACGGCTCGACTGAACGTCGTCGACTCGCTCACCCCGTGGCCGCGCACGGCCGACCGACCGCGCCGGGCCGGCGTCAGCGCCTTCGGCATCGGCGGCACCAACGCCCATGTGGTCATCGAGGAGCCCCCGCTCGCGCCCGCGGGCGCCGAATCCGCACGACCCGAGGCACTCGTCTGGTCGGCACGGACCGGCGCGGCGGCCGACGAGCTGACCACGCTCCTCGGTGCGTCGCTCGCGGTGACCCGAAGCCCGCTCGCCGACGTCGCCCACACCCTGCAGCACGGACGCCGGCACTTCGAGCACCGACGGGCCCTGGTCACCGACTCGACCTCCGACGCCGCGAGCCTGCTCACCGAGGGCCGTTCGGTGCTGGCCGCGGCCGACCCCGTCGCGGGGCGCGGCGTCGCATTCCTCATCGCCGGCACCGGAGAGCAGTACCCGGGCATGGTGCACGACCTGTACCGCGACGAGCCCGTGTTCCGCTCGGCGATCGAGCGGTGTCGCGAGCCGTTGACCGCGCTGCTGGGCCGCGACTGCCTGGCCGAGGCGATCGGTCCACGCGGACCCGTCGCCGACGCGCTGGCCGGGTTCGCCGGCCTGGCAGCACCAGCGGCGCCCTCGACCCTCGAGCTGCAACCGGCCACGTTCGCCGTCGGGTACGCGCTGGCCGAGCTCGCCCGCGAGTCCGGCATCGAACCCGCCCTGCTCGTGGGGTACAGCGTCGGCGAGTACGTCGCCGCCTGCCTGGCCGGCGTGCTCTCGCTCGACGACGCCCTGCGGCTGGTGGCCTACCGCGCTCGGCTGATCGAGACCCGGCCGGGCGGCGTGATGCTGGCCGTCGCGGCGTCCGAGCCGTCCCTGCGACCGCTTCTGACCGAGACCGGTCTCGATGTCGCCGCGATCAACGGCCCAGACCTGACGGTCGTCGCCGGACCCGCCGAGGAGGTCGCCGCCCTGCGACGGCGTCTGGCGGCCAACTCCGTCGTGTCGCGCCCCCTCGCGACGAGCCACGCCTTCCATTCGCGGATGCTGGCTCCGGTCGGCGACGAGCTGACCGCCTGGGTCGCAGCGCACATCGAGCTGCATCCGCCCCGCGTGCCGACGGTCTCGAACGTCACCGGCCACCTCCTCACCGACGAGCAGGCCACCGACCCGGCCTACTGGACCGAGCACATGTGCTCGACGGTGCGCTTCGACGACGCCGTCGCGACGCTGGCGGCAGCCGGGGACCACGCCGTCCTCGAGCTCGGACCGGGGCGCTCGCTCGGCGCGATGGTGTGTGGTCACCGCGACGTCGAGCCGCCGCGGTGGGCCCAGGTCGTGGCGACCCTGCCCGCCGCCGCGGACCCACGCTCGGCGACGACGACCGTGACCGAGGCCCTGGCGCGCCTGTGGCTCTGTGGGGTCGAGGTCGACTGGCGTGGCCGACGCGGTGCCGCGCCGACGCGCACCGCGGACCTGCCGGGGTATCCGTTCCAGCGCGACCGGTACTGGATCGACGCGCCGACGGCGGCGCCACCGGTGTCACCACGACTGCCCGAGGCGAGCACGGCGGAGGCGACGTCCGAGGCAGGAGGCCCCGCCCGGCTGCACCGCGCCTCCTGGTCGGTCGAGGCCCCGGCGCTCGACGCCGGCGACCCCGCGACACGCGGGTTCGTCCTCGTCGGCGGCGACGAACGACTGCGCGACCGGCTGACCGAACTCCTCACCGCCGGCGGGCACCCGGTGGTCCCGCGCGCATCGGAGGCGACGACCCCGGCGCTCGCCGTCGTCGACCTCCGCTGGATCGACGGCCACGCCCCACCCCACGACGCACTCCCGCAGGTGGCGAGGCTCGTGGAGGACGAGGTGACCCGCGCCGACGGCGACGTCGCGTTCGTCCTGGTGACGCGGGGCGGACAGCGCACGGCCGACGACGAGGTGCCCGACCCCACGCAGGCCGCGCTCGGGGTGCTCCCCGTCGTCGTCGGCCACGAGTACCCGGGGTGCGTCACCCGGCTCGTCGACCTGGATCCCGCGGCCTCACCCGACGATCTGGCCCACGCCCTCGCTGCCGGCCTGACCTCCGATGCCCCCCTGGTCGCGGTGCGCGGCGGCGCGTGCCTGGTACGGAGTTTCGCGTCCGTCGCCCCGGCCGAGCCCGGCGAGCCCGGTGCTCGGGCAGTGAAGCCCGGCGGGACCTATCTGGTCACCGGCGGGCTCGGGGGCGTCGGGCCGCTCCTGGCTCGCCACCTCGTCGACAGCGGCGCCGGGCGGGTCGTGCTCACCGCCCGCTCCGTGAACCGCATCCCGCCGGCCGTGCGGGACCTGATCGATGCCGGCGCGCCCGTGGAGCCGGTGGCCGCCGACGTCACCGACCTGTCCGAGATGCGCGCCCTGATCGCATCGCTGATCGACTCCGGTCGCCTGGACGGCGTCCTCCACGCCGCGGGTGTCTCGTCCCCGGACTCCTTCCGCGCATTGCGCGACCTCGACGCGGAAGCGGTCGAACGGCACTTCGCGGCGAAGGTCCACGGAGCGGAGGTGCTCAGGACCGTCCTGGCGGAGCTCGACGTCGACCGGGCCCCGTCGTCCTGCCTGGTCTTCTCCTCCACCTCGGCCGTGCTCGGCGGACTCGGCTTCGGCAGCTACGCCGCCGCCAACGCCGCGCTGGTGGCCGTCGCCCTCGACGCCGCGGCCGCCGGCGGCCCGACGACCTGGACCGCCGCGTCATGGGACACCTGGGCGCCGACCCTCGATCTGCTCACCGACAGCCCCGTCGGCGCGACGATGCGGGCCACGTCCCTCTCGGCGGCCTCAGCGCTCGCCGCCCTCGACGCCGCCGTCACCGGATCCGAGCGCTCCGTCGTGGTCGCCGCCGCCGACCTCGACGAGCGCCTCGCCGCAGGCACCACCGCGGCACCAGGCCGCGAGGAGTCCTCGGGGGGCCGTTTCCCCCGCCCCGACCTGCCCCAGCCCTACAGCGCCCCGGTCAGCCGGCTCGAGCAGGACCTTGCCGAGGTCTGGGCCGATGTCCTCGGCATCGAACCCGTCGGCACCCGCGACAACTTCTTCGACCTCGGTGGCAACTCCCTGGTGGCCCTGCAGATGCTGACGACCGTCAAGGCGCGCTTCGGCGTGCGGATCCCCGCCGTCGACCTCTTCGAGGCACCGACGATCACCCGGCTGGCCTCGCTCGTCGCGCAGCGCCGGGACCCGGCCGAGGATCGGCATCGGGCACCGATCCGGACCGTGACGGCCCACCGGCCGATCGACCAGCCGATCGACCAGCCGATCGACCAGCCGATCGACCAGCGGATCGCCGTGATCGGCATGGCCGGACGGTTCCCGGGTGCCGGCGACGTCACGGCTTTCTGGCAGAACCTCTGCGGCGGCGTCGAGTCGATCCGCCGGTTCTCCCGCGACGAGCTGATCGCCGCCGGGGTCGCCCCCACCCTCGCCGACGACCCCGCATACGTCGCCGCCCGGCCCGTGCTCGACGACGTCGCCGGCTTCGACGCCGGCTTCTTCGGGATGAGCGCCCGGATGGCCTCGCTCACCGACCCGCAGCAGCGCCTGTTCCTCGAGGTCTGCTGGGAGGCGCTGGAACAGGCCGGTTACGCAGGTGAGGACCCCGACCGAGGCCGGGTGGGGGTCTACGGAGGAGCGAACCTGAGCAGCTACCTCCTCCAGCTGCCGCCCGAGCTGCTCGCAGGCGACGAGGTGAGCACCTTCGAGGTGATCATGGGCAACGAGAAGGACGCGCTAACCACGACGGTGTCCTATCTCCTCGGCCTCACCGGCCCCAGCGTCGCGGTGCAGACCTTCTGCTCGACCTCGCTGGTGGCCACCCACCTCGCGATGCGCAGCCTGCGCAGCGGGGAGTGCGAGATGGCCCTGGCCGGTGGCGTCTCGGTGCGCGTCCCGACCCACGTCGGCCACCTGTTCGCTCCGGGAGGCCAGGAGACCCCCGACGGACACGTCCGCACCTTCGACGCCGACGCCCGCGGCAGCATCTTCGGTGACGGGGCGGCCGTCGTGGTGCTCAAGCGCCTCGACGCGGCGCTGCGCGACGGCGACCACGTGTGGTCGGTGCTGCGCGGCTCGGCGATGAACAACGACGGCGCGCTCAAGGTCGGCTACGTCGCCCCGAGCGTCGTGGGGCAGTCCGCCGTGGTCGCCGAGGCGTTGGACGACGCCGGGATCACCGGTGACGACATCGACTACGTCGAGGCCCACGGCACCGCGACCGAGCTGGGAGACCCGATCGAGGTCGCCGCGCTGACCCGAGCATTCGGCGAGGTCGGCGAGCCGGGCCAGTGCCTCCTGGGCTCGGTCAAGACGAACATCGGTCACCTCGACCGAGCCGCGGGCGTGACCGGTCTGATCAAGACGTCGCTTGCTCTGCACCACCAGCAGATCCCGGCGACCCTGCACTACCGCCGGCCGAACCCGGAGATCGACTTCGCCGCCGGCCCCTTCCGGGTCAACACCGAGCTCACGCCGTGGCCGCGGCGCGAGGGGCGCACGCCACGAGCGGGCCTCAGCTCCCTCGGCATGGGCGGGACGAACGTGCACGTCGTGGTCGAGGAGGCACCGGCCGCCGGCGACCGGCTCGACGGCGCTCGACGCGTCCACCTCCTGCCGCTCTCGGCCAGGTCCGCCGCCGCTGCGTCCCAGTGGAGTGCCGACCTCGCGTCCCACGTGGCGACCGAGCACGCGGCCGGTCGGGACCTGCGACCCGACGACGTCGCCTGGACGCTGCAGGTCGGACGCAAGCGGTTCGAGCACCGAAGGGTGGGCGTGGGAGACGGGCTCAGTGCCGCGGCGCAGGACCTGGCAGCAGGCACGCGCGCCCGCGTCGACGGGACGCTCGGCCGCCCCGTCGCCTTCCTGCTCCCCGGCACCGTCGATCTGTCCGCGGGCGCCCTCGACGAGCTCGTCCGCCATGAGCCCGACGCCGCAGCGGCACTGCGCGAGTGCCTCGACACGGCATCCGAGGTGCTCGCCGCCCACGGCACCCGCAGCGACCTGATGGACATGCTGGCCGGGAGCGCGCCCCCGGTCTCGCACCCGTCCGGCCCCTCGCACAGTGCTGCTTCGGAGGGGCTGGTGACCACCGCCGTCACGGTCGCCGTCCAGGTGGCTCTGGGGCGGGTCCTGATCGGCTGGGGGCTCACCCCGGTGGTGATCGCCGGCCGAGGCGCCGGTGCCTCGGCGGCACGCTGCCTGCGTGGCGAGATCTCGCTGGCCGACGCGGTCCGCGACGCCTTCACCACCCCCGCCACACTCGCAACCGACGCGGCCCCGAACGTGAGTGACGGCGACGACGTCCGCGCCGTCCTCGACGAGCCGGGTGTGGCCGTCGTCGAGCTCGGCTCCGGGAGCCTGAGCGCCGCCCTCGGCGAGGGTGCCGCGTTGCACACTCGCGTGCTTCCCGAGCCGGGCGAAGCCGCCGACCGGGTCCTGACCGAGTGCCTGGGCGACCTGTGGCTCGCCGGGGTCGACGTCGACTGGCGCAGCTACCAGCGTGGGTCGCACCCGAGCGGCGCCCTCCCGCGCCGGATGCCCCTGCCGACCTACCCGTTCCAGCGTGAGCAGTACTGGATCTCCGGGGGCGATCCGACGCGCCGGGTGGAGCCTTCCGGGCTCATCGACGACGGCGAGGTCGCGGTGACCCTCGAGACGATCGCCGCGTTCCCCACGCTGCCCGAGGCCGAGTGGCTGTTCCAGCCGAGCTGGCACCAGGCCGTCCGACCGCGCCCCGAGGACGCCGCGCGCACCGCCCGCTGGCTCTTCCTGGTCGACGACGGCGTGGCGGCAGGGGTGGTCGCCGCGTTCCGCACCCGGTGCCCCGACGCACGGGTGTGCGAGGTCCGCCCCGGTACCGAGGTCGCCGTCGACGAGCACGGCGGCACGATCCGCCCCGGCTCCCTGGACGACGTCGCGACGCTGCTGCGAGCGATCGACGTCGGCGACGACGCCTCGGAGCAGCCCTGGCGCGTGGTCCATCTCTGGTCCCTGCGCAACGGCCCCGCCGAGCGCGGACCCGACAGCCGGGCATCCGGCCTCCACACCCTGGTGGCGCTGGTCCGCGCGGCCTCGGAAGCCGGTTGGACGGCGTGGCATCTCGACGTGGTCACCTCCGGAAGCCAGGCCGTGCTGCCGGGCGACGTGAGCGACCCGATGGCGGCCACGCTTCTCGGGCCATGCCGGGTCGCGCCGCTCGAGCACCCCGGCACCGTGACCCGGCTGATCGACGTCGGCCCCGACGACGACGTGTCACCGACGCTCGTCGACGAGCTGCTCGCACCCGCGGCACCCTTGGTCGCCCTCAGGCACGGCCGTCGCTGGTTGCCGCAGTACCTCCCGCTCCCCGACGTCGGCGTGGCCGACGAGCCCTTCCGCACCGGTGGGGTCTACCTCATCACCGGGGGGCTCGGCGGCATCGCGCTCAGCCTGGCCGAGCGGATGGTCCGCGACCACGAGGCCAAGGTGGTGCTGCTCAGCAGGCGCGAGACCCCCACCCGCGCCGCGTGGCCCTCGATCCTCGACGGGTGCACCGAGATCGTGGTGGGCGACGTGACGAGCCAGGCCGACGTCCGTCGGGCCGTCGACCGGGCGATCGAGCGATTCGGCGCCCTGCACGGTGTCCTGCACGCGGCCGGAGCCCCGGGAGCCGGCCTGATGCTCCTCAAGGAGCCGCAGGACGTCGAGGGCGTCTTGGCCCCCAAGGTCGCCGGCGCCGAAGCCCTCGTCGGCGCGCTCGGCATCGGCACCGCCCACGAGCTCCCGCTCGACTTCCTGGTGCTCTTCTCCTCGATCACCTCCGCGACCGGGGGCGGCCCCGGCCAGGTCGACTACTGCGCCGCGAACGCCTACCTCGACAGCCTGGCCGACGCCCTGGCGACACCGCAGCGGCACGTGCTCGCGATCGATTGGGGTGAGTGGACATGGAACGCCTGGGAGAGCGGGATGTCGGCCTACGACCCGGCGCTGCAGCAGTTCTTCCGCGACAACCGCGCCCGCATCGGCATCGACTTCGACGCCGGGTGGCGCAGTCTGCGGCGTGCGCTGGCCACCGGTGAGACCCGCGTCGTCGTGTGCTCCCAGGACTTCCCGACCATGGTGGAGCACAGCGCCCGGTTCACCCTGTCCACGGTCACCGAGCACGGCGGCGCGGACACCGGCCCGCGCCACCCGCGCCCCGACCTGGTGACGGCCTACCAGGCGCCCGAGGGCGAGACAGAGCAGGCGGTCGCCACCATCTGGGCGGAGTCGTTGCGTCTCGAACGGGTCGGCGCGCTCGACAACTTCTTCGAGCTGGGTGGCAACTCGCTGCTCGGTGTCACGATCGTGGGCCGGCTACAACGCCTCTTCACCGAGGCTGACCTGCCGCCGCACACCCTCTACGAGGCACCCACGGTGGCGGCGCTCGCCGCGAAGGTGCTCACCTCCGCCTCCGGACATCTCGCAGCGGGGCCTCCAGGTCCCCCAGACAACGTCAGCCAGGTCCGCTCGCAGTTGCGCAGATCCGGCGTTCACGCCTCGGCCTCACGGCGCCGGGGTCGGTAGCCACCACAACAAAGGAATCAGATCATGCAGACAAGCACGACGAACACCTCTGTCGGAGTGATGGGTGCCGGGGTCATGGGCTGCGGGGTCGCCCAGAATCTCGCCCAGACCGGGCACGACGTGATCCTGGTCGACACCAGCGAGGAGATCCTCGCCAGGTCGCTGGCCACGATCCGGCGCGATGTCCGGATGAGTCCCTTCCTGGGCGGGCCGGTGCTCGACGTCGACGACGTCCTCTCCCGGATCAGCACCGGGGTCGGCGCCGACGCCGTCGCCAAGGCCGACATCGTCATCGAGAACGTCAGCGAGAACTGGAGTCTCAAGCGCGAGGTCTACGGTGAGCTCGACGCCGCCTGCGGCGACGACACGGTGTTCGTCGTCAACACCTCGGCCATCCCCATCACCCGCGTCGCCTCGGCGACCACCCGGCCCGACCGCGTCATCGGCGTGCACTTCATGAACCCGGTGCCGGCGAAGCCCGCGGTCGAGCTCATCCCGGGCGTGCACACCAGCGACGACACGATCGAACGCACCACCGCCCTGCTCGCGGCGATGGGGAAGAAGGCGATCCGGGTCAAGGACTCCAGCGGCTTCGTCTCGAACCGGGTGCTGATGCTGACCGTCAACGAGGCCGCGTACTTGGTGTACGAGGGCACCGCGGACGCGGAGTCGGTCGATGAGGTCTTCCGCAGCTGCTTCGGCCACCCCATGGGGCCGCTCGAGACCGCCGACCTGATCGGCGTCGACACGATCCTGCACAGCGTCGAGGTGCTCTACGAGCACTACGCCGACAGCAAGTACCGGCCCTGTCCCCTGCTCAAGCAGATGACCGACGCCGGTCTCCACGGCCGCAAGAGCGGCCGCGGCTTCTACGACTACCGCACCCCTGACACCACCAACGTCCCCGTCGGCTGACCCATCGCACCCAGGAGGAACCCATGACCCACACGCCCGCCACCACCGACGCCGTCCTCGGCTTCATCAGCGCCCGCTACCCGCGCGCCGAGCTCACCGCGGACGACGACATCTTCAGCGTCGGCTACGTCAACTCTCTGTTCGCGATGGAGCTCGTCATGTTCCTCGAGAACACCTTCGGCGTCGTCGTACCCAACGACGAGCTGCGCATCGACAACTTCCGCACCGCGACCGCGATGACGCAGCTCGTCGCGCGGATCTCGGCGCACCCGCTCAGCGGGGTCGGCTCGTGATCGAACTGGCCCTGGTCGGCGACCCGGTTCTCGACGTCGTCCCCGTCGAGGACCGTGCCGGCGCCCGGGTCTTCGTCGACGCCCACATCGCGCCGCTGGCGAACGAGTTCGAGCGCACCGCGACGGTTCCCGAGACCGTGCTCGACGCGCTGTCGAGGGCCGGTCTGTGGGCGCCGTTCCTTCCCACCGACCTAGGGGGTCGCGGCGTCGACATGGTCACGCTCGGTGCGATCCACGAGGAGGTGGGCCGCGGCTGCTCATCGGTCCGCAGCCTCCTGACCGTGCACACCATGGTGGCCTGGGTGGTCAACCGGTGGGGCACACCCGACCAGCGCCACCACTGGGTGCCGCGCCTGGCCGACGGCAGCACGCTCGGAGCGTTCTGCCTGACCGAGCCGGGGGCGGGCAGCAACGCAGCCGACATCGCCACGGTGGCGGAGCAGACGCCCGACGGCTGGCGGCTCAACGGCACCAAGCGGTGGATCACCAACGGGCGCCGGGCCGACGTCTTCCTGGTCTTCGCCCGCACTGGCGCCACCATCGTGGGGTTCCTCGTGCCGCGGTCCACGCCCGGCCTGGAGGTCTCCGCGATCACCGAGGTCCTCGGGACGCGCGGCTCGATGCTGGCCGAGGTGCGGCTGCGCGACGTCGCGCTGCCCGACGACGCGCTGGTCGGGCCCCGTGGGTTCACCGCAGGCATGGTCTTGACCAGTGCCCTGGATCTCGGCCGGTTCAGCGTCGCGAACGGCTGTGTCGGCCTCGTCCAGGCCTGCCTGGACGCCTCGACGTCATACGCTCTGGAACGTCGGGTGGGCGGCACCGCCCTGTGGGACCTGCCACTCATCAGGTCCAAGATCAGCGACATGGTCACCGACGTCCGGGCGGCCCGGCTGCTGTGCACGGAGGCCGGTCGTCTCAAGGACGCCGGCGATCCGGCCACCGTGATGGCGACCTGGATCGCCAAGTACTTCGCGTCGGTGGCCGCGGCCCGCCACGCGAGTGAGGCCGTGCAGATCCACGGTGCCAACGGCTTCGGGCCCGACCATCCCGTGGCGCGGCTGTACCGCGACGCCAAGGTCATGGAGGTCATCGAAGGCAGCAACGAGATCCAACGCCTCACCATCGCCGACGAGGCCCTGCGCGGCCTGGCAGGGAGCCCCTCATGACCGCTCAGACAGTCGCTCCGGTGAGCGTCGACACAGTTCCGGCCAAGCCCCGCCAGGGACGGATCAAGTGCGTCGTGTGGGACCTCGACCACACGCTGTGGGACGGAGTGCTGCTCGAGGACGACGACGTCGTGCTCCGCACCGAGCTCGTCGAGCGCATCCGACTCCTCGACAGCTGGGGCGTCCTCCACACCATCGCCAGCAAGAACGACGCCGACACCGCCATGGCCAAGCTCGTCGAGCTCGGCATCGACGACCTCTTCCTCTGTCCTCAGATCAGCTGGAACCCCAAGTCGGAGGCGATCCGCGCCGTCGCCGAGACCCTCAACCTGGGGCTGGACGCCTTCGCGTTCGTCGACGACCAGGAGTTCGAGCGCGCCGAGGTCGCTCACGGTGCCCCCGAGGTCACCCTGATCGACGCCGCGGACGCGGCCGAGGTTCTCCTCCAGGAGGACTTCCGGCCACGGTTCGTCACCGACGAGTCGAGCCGCCGGCGCGAGGTCTACCGCGGCCAACTCGAGCGGGCTCGGGTCGAGCGTGACTTCGTCGGCACCTCGGAGGAGTTCCTTGCGAGCCTCGACATGGGCTTCGTCATCGAGACCGCCCAGCATGCCGACCTGCAGCGGGCCGAGGAGCTGACCGTACGCACCAACCAGCTCAACGCCACCGGTCGGACCTACTCCTTCGAGGAGCTCGAGGAGCTGCGGGTCTCCCAGGACCACGTCCTCCTGGTCGCCTCGCTGACCGACCGGTTCGGGAGCTACGGCACCATCGGCCTGGCCCTGGTCGAGAAGGGCGAGGAGAGCACGTGGCACCTGCGAATGATGCTGATGTCGTGCCGGGTGATGTCCCGTGGTGTCGGGACGATCCTGCTCCACCATGTGCTGCATCTGGCCCGCGAGGCGGGAGCCGGGTTGCGCGCCGATCTGGTCGAGACCGGCCGCAACCGGATGATGCAGGTGACCTATGCCTTCGCGGGCTTCCAGGAGATCGCCCGCGACGGCAGCCACGTGGTGCTCGAGGCCGACCTCGCGGTGGCCCACCCGTTCCCGTCCTACGTCAGGCTCGAGGTGCGCGGATGACGACACTGCCGACCGACGACCGGGTCCGTGCGTGGCTGCCGATGCGCAGCCAAGACGTCGCGGGCGACGCGGTCCTACTCTTCTGCCTGCCGCACGCCGGCGGTGGCGCCTCCGCCTTCCGTGGCTGGGTCGGCACGCACCGCGAGGTCGACGTCGTCCCCGTCCAGCCCCCCGGTCGCGAGGCCCGGATGCGCGAGCCCGCCTTCGAGCGCATGGACCCGCTCGTCGACGAACTCGTCTCGGTCATCGAGCGATCGGCCGCCGGACAGCCGTTCGCGCTCTATGGGCACAGCCTGGGAGCGCTGGTGGCCTACGAGACGGCGGTGGAGATGCGCCGACGGCGGATGCCGGCCCCGGTGCACCTGATCGTGTCCGGGGCACCGGCGGCGCACCGAGCCAAGGAAGGGGGCCGCGCCGTGTCGACCATGGCGACACCCCGGCTGGTCTCGATGCTCCGCAAGCTTGGTGGCACACCCGAGTGGGTGCTCCAGGACCCGGAGATGCTCGCGATGGTGCTGCCGGTCATCCGGGCCGACTTCGCCCTGCGCGAGTCCTACCGCTATCGGCGCGAGCCTCCTCTCGAAGTGCCGGTCACCGTGATCGCGACCCACGACGACGCCCGCGCATCCTTCTCGCAGCAGGCGCGCTGGACCGACCGATCCACGCGCCCCGGGCAGGTACACACCCTCACCGGTGGACACTTCGCCATCTTCGAGGAGACCGAGCGCGTCACCCGCCTGGTCCGCGACGCCCTGGTCCCGACCGCCGGTGGCAGGTTATGACCGCGACGACGCAGACAGAACTGGTCGGTCCCTGAGGCTGTTGCGCAGCGAGCCGGGCGCGCATCCTGGGGTATACACCGAGAAGGACGCGCTCCGCGCGGTGAGGAGTTGGGCTCATGCTGTCGTCTTGGGGGCAGATCGTCTACCGGCGTCGCCGGGTGATCGTGACGCTCGCCGTCGCGTTCCTGCTGTTCGCAGTGGTGTGGGGCACCGGCGTCTTCGCTCACATGACCGGCAACTCCAGCGTCACCGACGCCGGCAGCGAGTCGCAGCGCATCGGCGAGCGGATCGAGGCCGAACTGGGACCCCAGGGCACCGACTTCATCGGCCTCTACTCCAACGACGACCTCGACGTCGACGACCCCGCCTTCAAGGACGCCGTCGAGAAGATGGCGACGTCGCTGCGGGCCAGCGACGGCGTGGAGGCGGTCACGACGTACTACGACACCGGCAGCGACGCGATGCGGTCGACCGACGGTCATGAGACCTTCGTCGCGGTCCGACTCCTCGACGACGCCGATGACGACGCGATCAAGGACGTCCCGGAGGCGATGGTCGCGGGGTCTCCCCTGACCACGCAGGTCGGGGGCTCGGAGGCGGTCGACCTCAGCATCCAGGAACAGGTACCCGCCGACATCGCGCGCGCCGAGACGATCGCCATGCCGCTGCTCCTGATCGCTCTCCTGCTCGTCTTCGGTAGCGTCGTCGCGGCCTCGATGCCGTTGCTGATCGGCACGTTCGCGGTGCTCGGCGCCTTCACCCTCCTGCGGGTGATCGCGATGTTCACCGAGGTCTCGATCTTCTCGCTCAACATCATCACCATCCTCGGCCTGGGGCTGGCCATCGACTACGGCCTGTTCGTCGTCGGCCGGTTCCGCGAGGAGCTGCACCGCGGACGCAGCGTGGAGGACGCCGTCCAACGCACCATGGAGACCGCCGGCCGGATGGTGGTGATCTCGGGCGTGCTCGTCACGCTCGCCCTCTCCGGCCTGCTGCTCTTCCCCCAGGTGCTGCTGCGCTCGCTCGGCATGGGCGGGGCGGCCGCCGTGCTGTTCGCGATGCTCGCCAGCCTCACCGTGTTGCCGGCCATCTTGGCCATGCTCGGTCACCGCGTCGACGCCTGGCGCATCCCCTGGACCGGCCGACGGAGCGCCGCGGCCGTCGAGACCGATGCCGTCTCGGGGCGCTGGGCGAGCCTGGCCCACCACGTGATGCGCCGTCCGGTCGTCTATCTGCTCGCCTCGATCGCCGTGCTCGGCGTGCTCACCTATCCCTTCTCGCACGTGCGCTTCGGCGGCGTCGACGAGCGGATGCTGCCTGTCGACGCGGAGAGCCGGCTGGTGGCGGAGCAGATCGTGGCCGACTTCCCCGGCGGCAACCCACGCCCGATCCGTGTCCTGGTCAGTGGCGCCTCGCCCGCCGAGGCGCAGGACGTCGGCGCCGAGATCGCGGCCATCAAGGGGGTCGACTCGGTCGACCAGGCGGCCCAGTCAGGTCGCAGCACCCTGTTCTCCGTCGGCTACTCGGGCGATGCCAGCTCGGCCGCGGCCCTCGACGTCGTCCGCGACGTCCGCGCGCTCTCACCGCCCGGCGACTCCCAGATCCTGGTGGGCGGCAGCTCGGCGGAGGTCGTCGACCAACTGCAGTCCCTGTCGGGGCGGATGCTGTGGATGGCGCTGCTCGTCGCCGGCATCACGTTCCTGGTGCTCGCGATCGGCTTCAGGTCCCTGGTGGTGCCACTCAAGGCGATCGTGGTGAACGTGCTCTCGATCGGCGCGGCGTTCGGCGTGGTCACCTGGATCTTCCAGGACGGCCATCTCGCGGGCTGGCTCAACTTCACCCCGACCGGCTACATCGAGGCGAGCCAACCGGTGCTCATGGTCGCCATCTTGTTCGGACTGTCGATGGACTACGAGGTCTTCTTGCTGTCCCGGATCCGCGAGACCTGGCTCGAGACCGGCGACAACACCGCAGCGGTGTCGATCGGGCTGCAGCGTTCCGGACCGATCATCACCGTCGCCGCACTCCTGATGTGCATCGTGATCGGGTTCTTCTCCATGTCCAGCATCACGTTCCTCAAGATGATCGGCGTCGGCATGGTCGTCGCGATCCTCGTCGACGCCACCATCGTGCGCTTGGTCCTGGTTCCGGTCACGATGCGGCTGCTCGGCCGCGCCAACTGGTGGCTGCCCGGTGGCACGCGGCGCCACCCAGGTCACCACGTCGCGGACGACGCGACGGGGCACGTGCCCGAGCCGTCTCCTACGCACGACGGTCGACACCCGGCCCGAGTCGATCTCGCCTGAGCCTCCCGCGCGCGGACGGCCGCCGACCGCGCTACCAGCGGTCGTGGATCTCCGCGCGCAGGTGCCGGTCGTAGATGCCTGCGACCGCCTCCAGGAAGTCCGGCGGCAGCGGTGCGGCCGAACCGGCAGCGGCGTTGGCGCGCGCCTGCTCCGCCGTCCGGGCGCCCGGGATCACCGTGCTCACACCCGGCTGCTGCCACACCCAGGCGAGCGCGGCCTGCGCCGGAGTGAGGTCGAGCCCCGAGCCCGCGACCAGCGCAGAGAACTCCTGGGCGGCCTGGATCCCCGTGCCGAAGTCGACCCCGGAGAACGTCTCGCCGACGTCGAAGGCACTGCCGTCGCGGTTGTAGGTGCGGTGGTCGTCGGGGGCGAAGGTGGTCGTGCGGTCGTAGCGCCCCGACAACAGGCCCGAGGCCAGCGGGACCCGCGCGATGATCCCGATGCCGGCCGACTCGGCCGCCGGCAGCACGACGTCGAGCGGCTTGAGCCGGAAGGCGTTGAGGATGATCTGCACGGTCGCCAGGTGGGGCCGGCGCATCGCCTCGAGCGCCTGGTCGACCGTCTCCACGCTCACGCCGTAGGCCGCGATCGAGCCGTCGGCGACCAGCGCGTCGAGGGCGTCGTAGGTGGCGTCGTCGGCGATCGTCTCCGACGGCGGGCAGTGCAGCTGGACCAGGTCGAGCGTCTCGACGCCGAGACGCCGGCGGGAGTCGTCGACCCACGTCCGGAACGCCTCGGCCCGGTAGTTCTCGGGGACCTGCTCCACCGCGCGGCCCATCTTGGTGGCGACGGTGAACCCGGCGTCCGGGTGGGCGGCCAGGAAGGCGGCGATCGCGCGCTCGCTACGGCCGTCCCCGTAGACGTCGGCGGTGTCGTAGAAGGTGACCCCAGCCTCGGCCGAGGCCTCCAGGACGGCCTGCGCGTCGTCGTCGCTCACCTCGCCCCAGTCGGCTCCGAGCTGCCAGGTGCCCAGTCCGACGACCGACACCCTCCGACCGGTACGTCCCAGAATCCGAGTCTCCACGGCGCACACCGTACCCGCGCCGACGAAACCTCGTGAGGTCCTCCGACAGCCACGTCCCAACCGACCTCGCCAACGCCGGCAGCGCCGGTCGCCGGGGTTCCGTCAGCGCCCAGCGTCGGCAAGGCCCCCGGAGGTTGAGCAAGCCGGCGAGTGAGGAGCGAACTCGTCGGCGCCGACGAAACCTCGCAACCGACCTCACCAACGCTGGCAGCGACGGTCGCCGGGGTTTCGTCAGCGCTCGCTGGCGCTCGCTTGCTCAACCTCCGGCGGCGTGGCGGTCGACTGCTCAACCTCCGGCGGCGTGGGGGCCGCTTGCTCAACCTCCGGCGGCGTGGCGGCCGGGTGCTCGGCCTCCGGCGGCGTGGGGGTCGCCTGCTCGACCTCCGGCGGCGGTGTGGCGGCCGGGTGCTCGGGCGCGGGACCGGTCGACGGCTCGGCGTCCGGCGCGGCTGCGCCCGGCTGCTCGGCCTTCGGCTTCGGGCCGCGGCCGCGACGGCCACGGCGGGACTGGCCCCCCTGCTGGCCGGACTGGTCGCCTCGACCGCGGCGCTCCTGGCCACCCCGACCGCCGGGTCCGGCGGGGCCGCGGGTCTCGACGCGGCCGCCGAAGAACAGGTCGGCCGACCCGAGGATCAGTGGACCGGCCAGCGCCTCGGGGGAGAGCCAGAGCCGGCCGAACTCGTCGTCGTCGAGGACCGGGACGGCGACCCGCACGTCGGTGACGTCGACCTGGTGGTCGAACATCTCCAGCACCATCGGGTCGATCGCGCGCAGCGAGGCGACGACGTCGGCGACGGTGCGCTTGCGTGCGGCGACCAGTCGGTGGGCGAGTGCGTCGATCGACGTCGAGGAGCGACCGCGCGGCCGCTGGCCGGTGTCGAGCTGGTGCATGGCGACGCCGAGGGCGTCGAGGGCGATCTCGAAGACCTCGGTCCAGCCCTCGCCGCGAAGCACGATCTCGCGGGGCTCCGGCGCCCCCTTGCCGCCCTTCTTGCCCCGCTGCTCGTCGCGGCTGCGTCGGTGCGGACGGGTGAGCGCGATCGGCACGTCGACCCACGAGCCCCCCGGCTGCGGCGTGCTGCCGATCGCGACGGCGGTGACCTTGCCCCCGGCGAGCACGAGCGCGTCGGCGCGACCGAGCTGGCGCCGGTCGAGGCGGCTGAGGTCGGAGCGGTGCTGCCCGGTGGCCACCCCGTCGACGACGGCGGTGACGGTGCTGGAGTGGCGCGCCTGCTTCCAGAACTCCGCACCGTCACCGGGGACGCGGTCGAGCCCGAGGTCGACCATCACCAGGGGCTCACGTCCGGTGACGCCGAGTCTGCGCAGAGCATCGCGGAGCGGATCGGCCGCGGCAGGGACCCCTGCGTTGACGGCTTCGACGACGGCGAGCCGGAACGCCTGGGTGGACAGCCCGACGTGGGGGCGGAAGAGCCTCGCGGCGTCGGCCAGCGACGTCGTCGCGAGGTCGACCTCGGATCGCTCGGCCTGCGCGGCCAGGACGGCGGCCACGGCGAGGCGCACGACCTGCTGGGTGCCCCAGTCGCGCGGGCTGATGCTCCACTGTTCGGCGCTGCGCTCGGCGAGCACCGCCAGCTGACGGTCCGAGGGGCGCGGGGGGACGCCGAGCCGGCGGGCGGGCAGGATCAGCTCACGGGACAACGACTCGGCCATGGCCAGAACCGTAGACCTCGGGCCTATCCTCGGCACCTGTGAGGGTGTGCATAGTGGGCGCTGGCGCGATCGGCGGCTGGATCGGGACGCGGCTGGCCGCCACGGGTGCGGCCGACGTCTCGGCGATCGCGCGCGGCGCGACCCTGGCCGCCCTGGACACGCACGGCTGGCGCCTGGAGGAGCACGGCGAGCTGATCGCCGCGCCCGCCCGCGTCGCCGCCAGCCCGGCCGACCTCGGCGAGCAGGACGTCGTCGTCCTGGCCGTGAAGGCGACGTCACTCGGCTCGGCGCTCGACCTCGTCGCCCCGTTGTGCGGGGCGGAGACGGCTGTGGTGCCGTTCATGAACGGCGTGCCGTGGTGGTTCGCACCGGACCTCACGCTCGACAGCGTCGACCCGGGCGGCCAGATCGCGGCCGCGGTGCCCTACGAGCGGGTGATCGGCGGCGTCGTGCACGCCAGCTGTGCGAGCATCGAGCCCGGGCTCGTCCGGCACGCGACGGGCAACGGCCTGATCGTCGGCGAGCCGGCCGGAGGCCCGTCGGCACGGGTGGCCGCGCTCGGCGACGTGCTCCGGTCCGCCGGCTTCGAGGTCACCGAGAGCCCGGATGTGCGCCGCGACGTCTGGTACAAGCTCTGGGGCAACATGACGATGAACCCGGTCACGGCGTTGACCGGCGCCACGGGCGACCTGGTGCTCGGCGATCCGCTGGTGCGTGAGCTGTGCTCGACGGCGATGCGCGAGGCCCAGGAGATCGGAGCCCGCATCGGATGCCCGATCGCGGAGACTCCCGAGGACCGGCACGCCATCACCAGCAGGCTCGGTGCGTTGCGGACCTCGATGCTCCTCGACGTCGAGGCCGGACGACCGATCGAGCTCGACGCGCTGATCGGCTCGGTACACGAGCTCGGCCGGCGCCTCGACGTCCCGACCCCGGCGATCGATGCGCTCTTCGGCCTCACCCGGCTCTTCGGACGAGTGCAGGGGCTGTACCCCTCGTCCTGACCGTCCCCGGCGCTGGGCTGAGGAACGAAGCCGCGAGGGGCGAGACGAAACCCTCGCGAGCACTCGGAGGTTGAGCAAGCCGGGCGGGCGAGGAACGAGCCCGCCTGACAGTCGGCTGCCGACGAAACCCTCGCGAGCACTCGGAGGTTGAGCAAGCCGGGCGGGCGAGGAACGAGCCCGCCTGACAGTCGGCCGCCGACGAAACCTCCCAACCGACCCCGGAAACGTTGGCAGCGCCGGTCGCCGGGGTTTCGTCGGCGCTCGCTGGCTGTTCTATACCGCGAGGTTGGTGACACCGGGGGTGCGGGTGACTGGGGGTCTTCCGGCTAGTGCGGTGTGGGGTC